>NZ_JBFBAZ010000166.1:0-15206 GCF_040682475.1 Hamadaea sp. NPDC051192 | reverse complement strand
GGGCACGGCACCGGAACATCAGACCTTGGCGAGCTCGCGTTCCGCCGACGGCTGGGCGATCGCCGTCTGACGTAGGCAGACGAGCGCCGCGACGGCGGCCACCAGCATGATCGCCGCGCTCGTCCACACCGCGGTGTGCATGCTGGCGACGAACGCCGCACGCGCGGATCGCAGCAGGTCCGACGCCTCGGCCGAGGGCAAGCCCGCAGCGGTGGCGACGGCGCCGCCCATGGTCTCCCGCGCGGCGGCCGGGGCGTCGTCGCTGAGCTGGGCGCGGTAGACCGCGGTCGCGACGCTGCCGAGGATCGCGATGCCCAACGCGCCACCGAACTCGGTCGCGGTCTCCATCAGGGCCGACGACGCTCCGGCCCGCTCGGCGGGGACGGCGCCGACCGCGAGTTCCGTGGCGGTGGACAGCACCACGACGACGCCGGCCACGTAGAGCGTCGATCCGACCAGCCATTGCCACAGGCCCGATTCGACCGGCACCGTGCTGAGCGCGGCGAACCCGCCGGCGGCGACCAGGAACCCCGCAGCGATGATCTTGGCTCGGTCGACTCCGCGCCGGGCCAGCGTGGCCGCGATCGGGGCAGCCGCGCCGACCCCGGCGGACGGCACGAGGCTCCACAGCGCACCCTCGAGCGGGCTCATTCCGAGCACCAGCTGCAGGTACTGAGTGGACAGGACCGCGAAGCCGATCATCGCGACCGCCGCGAGCAGGCTGACCAGCACCGACCCGGCGAACGCCCGGCGGCGCAGGATGGCCAGGTCCAGCATGGGATCCGGGCGGAGTCGCTGACGCCGGAGGAACATCACCGCGATGGCCAGGCCCGCGACGATGGCGGCGGCCCTGGTCACGTCGACGCCGTGCGCGGCGATCTCTTTGACGCCCCAGATGACCGGCAGGACGGCCGCGATCGAGAGCAGGGCGCTGGCGAGGTCGAATCGGCCGGGGGAGGCGGCGCGATACTCCGGCAGCAGGATCGGCGCGAGCAAGAGCAGCAGGACCATCGCGGGGACGTTGATGAGGAAGACCGAGCCCCACCAGAAATGTTCGAGCAGCAGGCCGCTGACGATCGGACCGAGCGCGATGCCACTGGTCATCACGCCGGTCCAGACGGCGATCGCGGTGGAGCGCTGCTTCTCGTCGTGGAACATGTTGCGGATCAGGGCGAGAGTGGAGGGCATCAGGGTCGCCCCGGCGACGCCGAGGATCGCCCGCGCGCCGATCAGCATCGAAGCGCTGCTGGAGTACGCGGCCAGCGCGGAAGCCGCGCTGAACCCGAGCGCTCCGATCAGCAGCAGGCGTCGGCGGCCCATCCGATCGCCGAGCGCCCCCATGGTGATCAGGAGCGCGGCGAGCACGAATCCGTAGATGTCGAAGATCCAGAGCTGTTCGGTGCTGCTCGGCGCGAGATCGCGGCTGATGAACGGCACGGTGAAGTACAGGACCGAGACGTCCATCGAGACCAGCAGCAGCGGCAGGATCAGCACGGCGAGCCCGATCCACTCCCGTCGGCCCGCTCGGGGCGGCGCCATGGTGTCTTGCACGGCTTCCTCCAGGCATTCTAAGTATTGCGTAAGGCTTACGCGTTACTGTTTAAGTCTTACGCAGTACTAGGATGAGCGTCAAGCCCGAAAGAAGAAGGCAGCGTCGATGACCGAGATCAGCAGCCCGGTGCCCAGCGCTTTACAAGCAGCCTGGGGCCTCCGGGAACGGCCCACCAAAGGCCCGAAACGGACCCTGACCGCCGACCGTATCGTCACGGTGGCCATCGACATCGCCCGCGCCGAGGGCTACCCCGCGGTCTCCATGCCCCGGATCGCCAACGAACTGTCGTCCTCCGCGATGGCGCTCTACCGCTACGTCGCCAACAAGGACGAGCTGGTGCTGCTGATGATGGAGGCAGCCGTCGGCGAGCCGCCGGAGCCGAAAGCGCCGGGCGAGACGTGGCGAGCCGCGCTCGAGCGATGGGCGTACGCGACGGGCGCGGTGTTCCGCGAACACCCGTGGTTCATGCAGGTCCCGGTCGCCGCTCCGCCGGCCACACCACGACAGCTCGCCTGGATGGAGACCGGTCTGGGCGCCCTGACCGGCACCGGCCTGGCGGAGGCGGAGAAACTGTCGCTGCTCATGCTGATCAACGGCTACATCCGCTACGACGCGCTGATCCGCGGCCAGATGATCGAGGCGGCGCGGGCCAGCGGGCAGAGCTTCGAAACAGTGATCGCCGACTTCAGCGCCGTGCTGCGGCACCTGGTGCAGGCTGACCGATTTCCGTTGCTGCGGCAGGCGATCGACGCGGGCGCGATGGATCAGCCCGACGACCCGACCGCCGACTTCGCCTTCGGGCTCGCCCGAATCCTGGACGGCATCGCCGCCTTCATCGAGACCCGAGGTCACGCCGCGACGCCATAGCCAGACCCGTCAGCGCAGCTTCTTCTCCGCCGGCTGTCGAATTCCGTCTCCCCGTTCGACATATAGCCGAGTACGCCGGACGGCGGCGTACCGGGCGAAGGGAAGCGCACATGAGCCAGGCTGGGCCGGCGAAGCCGGCGATCGTCTCCGCCGACGAGTGGCAGAAGCTGCGGTCGGAACTGCTCGTCGCGGAGAAGCAGGCGACCCGCGAACTGGACGCCCTCGCCGCCCGGCGACGCCGGCTGCCGATGGTCGAGTTCGACACCGGATACACCTTCGCCACCCCGGACGGCCCGCGTACGCTGCTGGACCTGTTCGACGGCCGGACGCAGCTCGCGTTGTACCAGTTCATGGATCGGGGGCCGGACGAGTTCTGCCAGGGCTGCACCGCGTTCGCGGCCAACATTCCGGAGGCGGGGCCGGAGCGACTGGCCGCCCGCGACGTCACCTGGGTCATGGCGTCGGACATGCCGTTGCCCCAGATCGAGGCGTACCGGGAGCGGATGGGCTGGACCATGCCCTTCGTGTCCTCGCACGGCACGGCGTTCACCCGGGACTGCGGAGTGGGCGGAGGCTTCCTGCTCAGCGTCTTCCTCCGGGACGGCGATCAGGTCTACCGCACCTACACCACGACTTCGCGCGGGGTCGACCGGCTCCTATGGGTGCACAGCATCCTCGACCTGACCCCGTACGGGCGGCAGCAAGCCTGGGAGGACTCACCCGAAGGCTGGCCGCAGACCTCCTGACCGCGAACTGCCGAACTTGCTAGAGGCCGAGGTGGACCGGCTGGTCCGGCGTCCCCGCGGTGAGCAGCGCCGTCAAGGGCGTCGTGAGGTCGCGAGGGGAGAACAGCTCGGCTCCCGTGTGCCCGGCGATCTCCGAGAGCCGCCACCACTTGAACGCGCCCAGTTTCTCCTCCGTCGCGAGGTGGTCATCGGTCAGCTCGCCGCGGGGCTGGAAGTGGTTCGTGCGGACGAGGAAGTAATCGTTGACGAGGCCGTCGAAGCCCGGTGCCTGGTCTACGGCAACGATCTCCTGGTGCCAGACGTGCGGTGGATCGGCGGTGATCACCAGCCCGGTCTCTTCCCGCAGTTCACGGCGCAACGCCGTCAGCCGGTCCTCGCCGGGTTCGATGCCGCCGCCGGGGGCCGCCCAGACGGCTTTCGCCTGCGCCGGCACCGCCGGGTGTGGGAAGTCGAACCGGCAAAGCAGGACGCGGTCGTCCTCGTCAAGGATGATCGCGCGGACGGCGCGACGCAGCTTCAGTGTCATGGCAGGTCAGACGCGGCGGCGAGGCGGACGATGATCGGCATCGACGCAGACTATCAGCCGCCGAAGGGAACTCATTCCATCCACTCATCCGTATGTCCCGGCAGCTGCGAGTGCTGCGGGAAGCGGGACTCGTCGACGTACGCCAGGACGCGTAACGCCGGGTCTACAGCCTCGTGGAGGGGGATCTCCGGCCAGGCGGGGAGGTCCGGCTGTTCGTCACCTCCGCCGGACTGGAGTCGGCGGAGCGCGTGGAGGTTTGCGAACCGCCGCAACGACTCCGGGTGACACGGTGGAGCGAACTCGTTCCGTCCTACCAGGATCTCGCGGTGAACGCGCGCGGGGAGGACGCCGTCCTCCCCGCGCGCGTTTGTGGATCGGATCAGCCGGCGGCCTTGACGAAGTCCGTGGTGAAGGTCTTGCTCAGGTCGATCGAGCCGGCCTTCTGCACGTCGGGGTTGGACTCCTTGAGCACGTCGAGCACGGTCTGCGGACCGTCGGCCGGCATGAGGCCGTCGGCGGTGAACATGCCCTTGGAGTCGTTGATCGACTGCTCGTAGAGCTTCACGTCGCCACCGGCGTAGTCGGCGGGCATCTTCGCGGCGATCTCGGCGGCGGTGTGGCTGTTGATGAACGCCAGCGTCTTGACGAACGCGGTGGCCATCTTCTGGATCGCTTCCTTGTGGGCGGCCACGTAGTCACACGGCATGTAGAGCGACGCGCCCGGGTAGAGCCCGCCGAGGGCGGCCTTGGTGCCCTCCTCGGTACGCAGGTCGATGATGACCTTGCCCTTGCCGGTGCTGACCAGCTTGGCGATCGTCGGGTCGGTGGTCATCCCGGCGTCGATGCCGCCGTTGTCGATGGCGGCGATGAAGGTGGCGCCCGCGCCCGCCTTGACCGTGGTGTACTGCGACTTCTGGACGCCGTTGCGGACGGCCAGGGCTTGGGTGAGCATGTCGGTCGAGGAGCCGGGGCTGGTCACGCCGAGCTTCTTGCCCGCGAAGTCCTTGGCCGAGGACAGGGTCGCGGCCTTGCTCGTCGCGACGACCTCCGCCTCGCCGGGCACGTCGGCGAACTGCACGACGCTCTCGACGCACTTGCCCTTGGCCTGCAGGTGGACAGTGTGGTCGTAGAAGCCGACCACGCCGTCGACCTGACCGGCCAGCATCATCGTCTCGGCGTCCGCGCCGGACGGTTCGCTCTTGAGGTCGACGGTGATGCCGGCGTCCTTGAAGTAGCCGAGCTGCTCGGTCAGCTTGGCCGGCAGGTAGATCACCTTGTCCAGGCCGCCGACCATGATCGTGATCTTGTCGGTGTTGCCGCCGTCGGAGTTCGTCGACGGGGACTGGCCCCGGCAGGCCGACAGGCCCAGGACCAGTGCCGGGAGGGCCAGCAACGCGATCGATTTACGCATGGCGAATCCTTTGTGAGCGAGGGGGATCAGCGAGGTTGCCAGCGGGTCAGCCGGCGCTCGACGAGAGTGAGGACCGCCTCGGCCAGCAGTGCCAGCGCGGTCATGATGATCATGGCGGCGTAGATGCCGGCCGAGTCGAAGGTGCCCTGCGAGTGGGCGATGAGCATGCCGAGGCCCTTGTCGGCGCCGGTGTACTCGCCGACGATCGCGCCGATCAACGCGAACCCGAACGCGGTGTGCAGGCTGGCGAGGATCCAGGAAGTGGCGCTGGGCAGCACGACGGTACGCATCATCTGCAGCCGGGAGGCCCCGAGGATGCGGCTGTTGTCGTCGATGACCTTCGGCACCTCCCGGGCGCCTTGGAAGGCGTTGAAGAAGACGCCGAAGAAGACCAGCACGAACGCGGTCGCCACCTTGGAACTCATGCCGAAGCCGAACCAGATGACGAACAGCGAGGCCAGCACGATCCGGGGGATGGCGTTGGCGGCCTTGATGAACGGCGCGAGCACGTCGGACAGGAACCGGGACCGGCCCAGGACGACGCCGAGCAGGACGCCGACGATCGCGCCGAGGGCGAACCCGTACACCGCCTCCTGGAGGGTGTAGCTGATCTGGAGCCAGATGCTGCCGTAGGAGGTGCCCTCGGTGAACCAGTCGACCAGCTTCTGGCCGATCAGACTCGGCTTGGAGTAGAAGAACGGGTCGATCCAGTAGGTCCCGGCGATCTCCCACGACCCGAGCCACAACGCGACCAGGAGTACGCGGCCGGCGTACACGGTCCAGCGGCGGTCCTTCGGGGTCCGGATGGTGATCTCGGCGGCGCGGCTGTCCGCCAATGCGATGCCGATGTCAGCCACGGCGGGCACCCCTTTCGCGGGCGATCTCGACTTCTTCGCGCAACGAGTCCCAGACCTCGCGGTATAGGTCGAGGAACGCCGGGTCGAGCCGGATCGCCTCGACGTCGCGCGGGCGGGGCAGCGTCACCGGGACGATCGACTTCACGGTGGCGGGCGCGGCGGTCATCACCACGACCCGGTCGGCCAGCGCGATCGCCTCGGTCAGGTCGTGGGTGACGAAGACGACGGCGGCGCCGGTCCCGGCCCACAGCCGCAGCAGTTCGGCCTGCATCAGCTCGCGGGTCTGCACGTCGAGCGCACCGAACGGCTCGTCCATGAGCAGGATCTGCGGCTCGGTGATCAACGTCTGGGCCATGGCGACGCGTTTACGCATACCGCCGGACAACTGATGCGGGTAGTACTTCTCGAAGCCGCTCAGGCCGACCCGATCGACCCACTCCTGGGCCCGCTCGCGCGCCTGCGCCTTCGGCACCCCGCGATACCGCAGGCCGAGGGCCACGTTGTCGACTACCGTCCGCCACGGCAGCGTCGCGTCCTGCTGGAACATGTAGCCGACGGATCCGGGGAGGCCGGTGACCGGCGTACCGGCGACGGCGACCTCGCCCGCGCTGGCCGGTTCCAGCCCGGAGATCAGTGCCAGCGTGGTGGACTTGCCGCAGCCGGTCGGGCCGACCACGGTGACGAACTCGCCCGGCGCGACGTCGAGGGTGACCTCGCGCATGGCGGTGAAGGTGCCGCCCCCGGCCGCGGGGAACACCTTGGTCGCCCGTTGCAGCCGGATGGCGGATGTGGTCTGGGTCATAGCGGCAGACCGTAGAGGTGGCCGGAAGGTTTCCGCGCGGTTTCGTCCATTGCGCGGCCAAGTTACGTAGATGGCGTTCTGCGCATTCTGCTCACCGCGTTTTCCCAGGTAGTTTGACGGCATGAGCCGCCGCCCCCTCCGCCTGGCCACGCAGACGATGCTGCTGCAGGTGGTCGTGGTCGCCATCGTGGCGGCGGCCGGGTTCACCCTCGCCGTGCTGCTGCTGCGGTATGAGATCGAGGAGCAGTACAAGCAGCGGGTGCTCGCGGTCGCGCGGTCGGTCGCGCAGGAACCCGGGCTCGGCGATCAGGTCCGCACCGGCCGGCCCGACGTCGACGGGCCGGTCCAGGCCTACGCCGAGCGGGTCATGACCGCGACCGAGGCCTCGTTCGTCGTGATCACCGACGCCGACGGCATCCGCTTCTCGCACAAGGAACCGGATCGCATCGGCCAGCGGGTCAGCACCGATCCGAGCGGTCCGCTCCAGGGCAACGAGGAAGCCAATATCGAGCGCGGCACGCTCGGCCTGTCCGCGCGGGGCAAAGTGCCGCTGCGCGACTCGACCGGCGCCATCGTGGGCGAGGTCAGCGTCGGCATCCACGCCGATCAGATCGGCGACCGCCTCGACCAGATCCTCCCCGGGGCCATCGGCTTCACCGTCCTCTCGCTCGCCGTCGGGGTCGGCGGAGCGGCCCTGCTCGCGGTCCGGCTCAAGCGGCGCACGCTCGGCCTCGAGCCCGCCGATCTGGCTGATCTGGTACGCGAACAGGTCGCCGTCCTCGAAGGCGTACGCGATGGGGTGCTGGCCGTCGACGTCGCCGGCCGGGTCAGCGTGTGCACCGAACAGGCCGCCAAGCTGCTGACCCAGCCGGTCACGCCGGGATCGCCGGCCACCGACGAGATCCGTGCCCTCCTCGAGGACCGGTCGTCGCTGACCAGCGGACTGCGGATGCTCGGCGAACGGGTGGTGGTGGTGACCCGGCGCCCGGTTCAGCGCGGCGGCCAGGATCTCGGCACCGTGCTGACGCTGCGCGACCACACCAACCTCGACGACATGGCCCGCGAGCTCGAGGCGACCCGTGCGTTGACCGATGCGCTGCGGGCGCAGGCGCACGAGCACACCAACCGCCTGCACACCCTCGACGGGTTGCTGCAACTGGGCGAGGTCGACCGGGCTCGGGCGTACATGCGGGAGCTGTCGGCGACCGAGGCGGCCGGGGCGCCGCCGGGCGAGGTCGGCGACCCGTACCTGGACGGGCTGCTCGCGGCGAAGAGCGCCGTCGCCTCCGAGGCCGGGGTGAGTCTCCGGCTGGGGGAGGACACCTGGGTTCCCGGCCGGCTGACCTCGCCGCTGGACGTCGTCACCGTGCTGGGCAACCTGGTGGACAACGCGATCCGGGCGGCGGCGACGGGCGTACGCCAGCCGGGGTGGGTCGAGGTCAGTCTGCTCGCCCACGACGGCGACCTGCACGTCTACGTCGCCGACAGCGGGGACGGGGTGACGCTGCCGGATCCGTTCGCGCCGGGAGTGTCCACGAAGGACTCGCCGGGCAGCGGGCTGGGGCTGGCCCTGGCTCGCCGCACCGCCCGTCACCACGGTGGCGACGTACGCCTCGGCCCGCCCGGCGAGGAAGGGGGCGCGGTCTTCGTCGCCGAGCTGCCCGGCGTGCTCAGCCCGGCCGCCGCGCTGGCCTGGGAGGCGTCGTGATCGGCGTACTCGTGGTCGACGACGACTTCCGAGTGGCGGCGCTGCATTCGTCCTTCGTGGACAAAGTGCCGGGATTCGGCTCGGTGGGCGTCGCGCACACGGCCGCCGCCGCGGTCGCCGACTGTGCGCGGCTGCGCCCCGATCTGGTGCTCCTCGACCAGTATCTGCCCGACGGTCTGGGCACCGGGATCGTCCGGCGGCTCGACGCCGACGTCATCATGCTCACCGCCGCCGGCGACGCCGGCTCCGTTCGCTCCGCGTTGTCCACCGGTGCGCTCAACTATCTGGTGAAGCCGTTCACCGCCGCCCAGCTCTGGGAACGGCTCCTGGCGTACGCCCGATTCCGCGGCCATCTGGCGGGGGACCGCGAACTCGACCAGGCCGAGATCGACCGGGCGGTGGCCATGCTGCACGACGCGGACGCGCCCACGGGCGCGCTGCCGAAGGGCCGGTCGGCGGTGACCGCGCAGCGCATCCTCGAGGCGCTGCGCGCCGCGCCGGGACCGGTCACGGCGATCGACGTGGCCGACGTGACCGGTGTCTCCCGGGCGACCGCGCAGCGGTATCTCGCGGATCTCGCGCACAGCGGGCGGATCGAGCTGAATCTGCGGTACGGGTCGACCGGCCGCCCGGAGCATCTCTATCGCTGGCGCGGTGGCCGAACCGCCTGACGCGGCGGATCAGGCTTCCTGCGGTTCGAGTTCGGTGAAGGCGCGCGGGCTGCGCAGGAACACCGTCAGCAGCAGGACGCCGCAGACGGCCTGCTCGACGCGGAGCCAGATGGGGAACAGTCCCGGCAGGGCGACGATGACGACGATGGCCACTGTCATGACGCCGGACAGGATGCGCAGCCGCTTCAGCGCCGGTCGTGACCCTTTCGCGGCGCGGGCCGCGAAGAAGGTGACGGCCAGGGAGCTGAGGACGACGAGGAAGGTACGCACCCAGACGGCGTCGGTGACGATGTCGGTGTGGTCGCGCAGTGCGATCACCGCGGCGAAGGTGAGGATGCTGAGGCCGAGGTAGCCGGCCGCGAGGAGTCTGACGGTACGCATGCCGAGAAGGCTCCCGGTTTCGGCCGTCGTGGTCTTCGGCGTGGGAGTGGAGGTTCTTCTCCACCTCCGGTTGGAGGCGGCCTCCCTGGTGATCGTCGTAAGGTCGACACGTGCCCCCACCCGCCGGCCCCGACTTCGCCCAGCTTCACCGGGAGCCGGTGATGCGCTGGTTGCGGCTGCTGGTGCCGGTGGTGCTGCTCGTCGTGATCTGGAGTGTCGCCACCACCGCCCCCACGCCCGGCCTGAACGTGGTGGGCCTGGCGTTCGCCGTCTTCGTCGTCGCCGGTGCCGGCTTCGTGGCGACACTCTGGCGGCCGAGGCCGGTTCCGCTGGTGTACGCGGTGGGGATGCTGGCCGCGTCCGCCACCTTGGCGTGGCTCCAATCGGGCGCCGCGATCGCCGGGATCTTCGTCGGGGTCTCGATGCTGGCGCCGCGCCTGCGTGGCTGGGCCGCGGTTCTCGTGGCGGTGCTGGCGCTGGTCGCGCTCGGGCTGCTCACGACGACCCTCCTGCATCGTTCGATCACCGAGGGCGTGCTGAACGCGGTCATGGTCAGCGCCTTCTACGGCATGTTCTTCGTCGCGCTGCGGCTGCGGGAGGCCAATCGGCGTACGCAGCAGTTGCTCGCCGAGCTGGAGGAGAGCCGGGCGGCGGAGGCACGCGCCGCCGGGCTGGCCGAGCGGGAGCGGCTGGCCCGCGAGATGCACGACGTCCTCGCGCATTCGCTGTCCGGCCTCATCCTCCAGCTGGAAGGCGCGCGGATGCTGGCCGCCGAGGACGCCGCCGACCCACGGCTGCCGCAGGCCGTCGAACGTGCGCATCACCTGGCGAAGTCGGGGCTGGACGAGGCGCGCCGGGCGATCGGGATGCTGCGCGGCGACGAACTGCCCGGCCCCGAAGGGCTCGGCGGGCTGGCCGCCGGTTTCACCGAGGCACACGGGATCACCTGCCGATACACGGTCTCCGGTGAGGCGTACGCGCTCGGCGCGGAAGCGCGGGTCGCCGTCTTCCGGGTGGCCCAGGAGTCCCTGACCAACGTCACGCGGCACGCCCAGCCGGACCGGGTCGAGATGACGTTGGCGTACGAGGAGAGGCTGACTCGTCTGGTGGTGGAGGACTTCGGCGCGCCACCGCCGGCCGACGCGACGCCCAAGCCGGGCGAAGGCTACGGGCTGACCGGGATGCGGGAACGCGCCGAGCTGCTCGGCGGCTCGCTGATCACCGGTCCGACGGCGACCGGATTCCGGGTCGAGTTGGGGGTGCCGGCCTGATGCGCGTCCTGATCGCCGACGATCAACGGGTGGTCCGCGAGGGCCTGGCCCTGGTGCTCGGACTGCTGCCCGACGTCGAGATCGTCGGATCGGCGGCCGACGGGGACGAGGCGGTGGCGCTGGTCGCCGAGCTGCGTCCGGACATCGTGCTGATGGACCTGCGGATGCCGCGCTGCGACGGCGTCGAGGCCACCCGGCGGTTGCGGGCGGCGTACCCGGAGGTCAAGGTCGTGGTGCTCACGACCTATTCCGACGACCGTTCGGTGCTGGAGGCGTTGCGCGCCGGAGCCCGCGGCTATCTCACGAAGGACGCCGGCGGGCAGGAGATCCACGAGGCGCTGCGGCGCGTCCACGACAATCAGGCGGTCCTGGATCCGGCCGTCCAGCACCACCTCGTGTCGGCGGTGTCGGCGCCGTCGCCGGGTTCGCTGACGCCCCGGGAGACCGAAGTCCTCACGCTCATCGCCGAAGGGCTGTCCAACACCGAGATCGCCACGCGGCTGTTCGTCACCGAGGCGACGGTGAAGACCCACATCAACCACCTGCTTGCCAAGATCGGCGTACGCGATCGGGCCCAGGCGGTCGGGTACGCGTACCAGCAGGGGCTGATCTCCGCGCCCTGATCGGTGCAGCGACTAGGTCTCTCGGGTTATCCACAGGGGATGGTGATCTTCGATGTGACCGCCTACGGTCTGGCTCATGATCGCGAATGGAGATCGGTCCGCCGCCGAGGTCCGGGTCTCCCCGGAGGTGCTGCGAACCGCGGCCGCCAGCACGACCGAGCTGGCCGGGCAGGCGAAGAGCGCGCTGCGCGACGTGTCCGACGACATGGCGTACGCCGCCGGCGCGTTGCGGGACTGGTCCACCGGCCGGGCGCTGACCGAGCTGATGGACCTCTGGGATCGTGAGGAGACGGCGTTCGGCGGGCAGCTGACCGGCTTGGCCGACGGGCTGCAGAAGTCGGCGGACAACTACGCGCACGCCGACGCCGCGAGCGCGACGAACTTCGGGACGCTGCGATGACCGGCGGCTTCGTCCAGCTGCGTGACACCCGGTTCGTCGCGCTCGGTCAGGCCGCCGACGCGTGGCAGGCGTACGGGCGGCAGGCAGCCGCGCTGGAGGACCGGTCGGTGCAGACCCTCATCGGGCCGCTGCGCCGCTCGGGCTGGGCCGGCCCGGCCGCCTCGGCCGCCCTTCCCCAGGCGGACACCGTCGACGACCAATTCGAGATCCGGGCCCGGACCGCGCGGCTGATCGACGTCGTCCTGGACGAGGCGTCCGCGCGCTTCGCCCAGCTCCAGTCGGCGCTGCACGACGAGGTCGAAGCGGCCCGGACCGCGGGGTTCCGCGTCGGCGAGGACGGCGTCGCCCAGCCGATCCACGACGAAGAGGCCTCGGCCGCCGACGCGTGGACCGACCGGATCGCGGCGGTCGTGAAACGGGCGGGACAGCTCGACGACCAAGTGGCCGGCGTACTGGCCGGGCTGCGCCCCGACGGGCAGGGGAAGACCGGCGCCGACGACTGGAACCGGATGTCCGACGCGGCCGAGGACGTCGCCGTCTGGCTCGGCGTCGACCCCAAACGCGTGCCCCCGCCGGGTAGCAGCCCGCAGCGGGTCGCCGACTGGTGGAAGGGCCTGAGCGACCAGCAGCGGCAGCTCTACCTCGACGCGTACCCGCAGCTGGTCGGCAACCTCGACGGGCTGCCCGCCACCGACCGCGACAGCGCCAACCGGCTGACCCTGCGCTCGCACCTGGCCGAGCTGACCACGGGCGACGGCGACGCGCGCGACCTCGAACGCAGCCAGCGCCTGCTCGACCGGCTCGAACGCAACGAATACGGCGACCCGAACGAGCAGCTGTTCCTGCTCGGCATCGACAACTCCGGGGACGGCCGGGCGATCGTGGCCGTCGGCAATCCCGACGACGCGGCCAACACCTGCGTGCTCGTGCCCGGCGTGGGGACGACACTGGACGGCATGACCGGCCAGATCGACCGCGCCACCACCATGCAGCGAGGCGCGTACGCGCAAGCCGTCGGCACCGGCGAGAGCGTCAGCGTCATCGCCTGGCTCGGCTACGACGCCCCGGAAGCCGACTGGTCGGCGATCAGCCACAAGCGTGCCGAGGCCGGGGCGCCGCTGCTCGACGGATTCGTCGACGGCCTGCACGTCACACACGGCAACGGCCCGGCGCACACCAGCGTCCTCGGCCACAGCTACGGCAGCACCGTCGTCGGCAACGCCGCGCACGATGGCAACGGCCTGGCCGCCGACGACATCATCACCGCCGGCAGCCCCGGCATGGACGTCAACACGGTGGCCGACCTGCAGATCGATCCGCAGCACGTGTGGGCCGGCGCGGCGAAGGACGATCCGATCGCCGGCCCGCTGGGCAGCATCTGGGGCATCCACGACAACGAGCCGACCGACCCCAGCTTCGGGGCCAACCGGTTCCACGTCGACACCTCCGGCCACAGCGGCTACTGGGCCGCCGACAGCCAGAGCCTGGCCAACATCAGCCGGGTCGTCATCGGCGACTACGACCACGTCACCCTCGACCACGGTCACGCGCCGTGACCGCCCTCGTGAGCCGAACCCTCACCGCCCTGACCGTCATGATCTCTCTGGCCGCCTGCACGACGAAGGACGACACGATGACCACCGCGCCCACCGCCACCCTCGCCGACACGCAGGCCCAGGTGCAGAGCCGGCTGACCACGATCGTCGCCGCGCTCGCCGTGGCGGCCCCGGCGGCCGGTCACGACCCCGCCCAGGCCAAGATCGGACCCGCGCCGTGCGGCGGCAGCGGACCCGAATACCAGGTCACCGCCACCGACAGCGTCCTGCTCGAGGGGGCACAGCACCGCGCCGCGCTCGCGGCTCTGCGGGACCAGCTCACCAGCCACGGGTACGCCGTCAGCAGCAGCCATGATTTCGGCGACGGCGTCGGCGGTGAACTCAACCTGCGTGACGAGGCCGGATACACCGCCACCGTCAGCAGCGGCAAAGGCAACCACGGGCTGGCCGTCATCGTGGTCTCCCCGTGCTACCGGACGCCCGACGGCGACTATCCCGGTTGAGTGATCCCGGCTGAGCGGTCCCGGCGGGGTTCACCAGCTGATCCCGGCCGCCACCGGCAGATGGTCGCTGCTGGTGGCCGGCAGCACCCAGGACGCCGTCGGCCGTACGCCTCTGACCAGGATCTGGTCGATCCGCACCACCGGGAAGGCCGCCGGCCAGCTGAAGCCGAAACCGTCTCCGGCGGCGATCTGGGCCGAGGTCATCCGCGCGGTGACTCCGGCGAAGGCGCGGTCGTCCAAAGTGCCGTTCAGATCGCCGAGCAGCATCACCCGCGGGTTCTGCTCGGCTTCGAGGGCCGCGCCGAGGGCCTGGGCGTTCCTGTCCCGTGCGTCCGTCGAGAAGCCCACCTCGGGTGTCACCCGCGCGGATCCCAGGTGAGCCACATACACCACCAGCGGGCCATGGTCGGTGAGGACCGTGGCGCGCAGCGCACGCATGTACGCCTGGGTGACCTCGACCGGCCGCGTGCTCGCCAGCGGCCCGACATCCTGCTGGGTGTCGACCGGTTGCAGGTCCGACAGCGGCAGCTTGCTCCACAGCCCGACGGTCCCCAGCACCTCGTGGTGCGGGTACGCCTCCGCCAGCCCCCGCTCGTACGTGCCCAGGTCCTGCTCGGTCAGCTCGACCAGGGCCAGCACGTCCACCCTGGTGGCGGCCAGCTCGCGGGCGGTGCCGGCCGGGTCGGGATTCTCCGCGCCGACGTTGTGCTCAGCCACCGTGAGGTCGCTGCCCGGGTGGGACTTGTCGCCGAGCAGCGGGCCGAAGAGGCTCAGCCACACCACGACGGGCAGCAGCAATGCGGCCAGGGCCGAGGCGGAACGGCGCCACAACGCTCCGGCGAGCAGCACCGGAACGAACGCGCCCAGCCAGGGCAGGAAGGTCTCCACCAGGCTGCCGATGTTCCCGACCCGATTGGGGACCCGCCCGTGCAGCAGCAGGAGCAGGCCCAGCAACAAGGCCAGGGCGGCGAGCATCAGGCCGCGCTTCCACGGTCCCGGCCGGAGAGCGGCGCGGATGCGCGCTTGCCAGGTCACCGAGCCGGCCTCGCGGCGGCTGATGTCCGGTCGGGTCTGTGCCGTGTCCACCTGCGTCATGGGACCACTTCAGCAGCCGGCGTGTTACCAGGGTGTGAGCGACCACCGACGACCGGAACGCGGGCTTGACCTGCCCTCATGACGCGCCGTGAGGCAAAAGTCGCGGGGCCGGCCGCGGCCCGCCCCGCCCCGCTCTATTGTAAATTGCGGGTGCGTTGTGCGCCGGGGGGGCCGGCAGTCCAGGGTTTTACGAGAACAGGGACTAATTGCCCTAGGGCGGCGGGCCGTAGCCACAGC
>NZ_JBFBAZ010000165.1:0-15374 GCF_040682475.1 Hamadaea sp. NPDC051192 | reverse complement strand
GTGATCGACGCGCTGCCGTTGGAGGCTCCGGCGCGGATCTGCCGTGCCGGTCCCACCAGCCGAAGTGGTACCCCGATGCGTGCCGCAGCACGGCCGGCAACGTGTCGACGGCGGCCCGCAGCGCCGGTTCGGCCAGCGCCCGGGCCGAGTCGACGGCCTGTCTGGCGACCTGGGCAGCCGGAGTGGGCTGCGCCGGTGCCACGCGCCCGGCGTTCGCGTCCACCTCAGGCGCACGCGAACGAGCCGGGGCGTCGACCGGACCCTCAGTCATGGAAGTGCCCGATCTGGACGTTCTCGAGGACACCGAGCGCGTCCGGGACCATGACCGCGACCGAGTAGTACGCGCTGACCAGGTAGGACATGATCGCCTGGTCGTTGATCCCCATGAAGCGGACCGACAGGCTCGGCTCGTACTCGTCCGGGAGCCCGGTCTGGTGGAGCCCGACGACGCCTTGCTCCTGTTCGCCGAGCCGCATGGCGATGACCGACGTGGTGTGGGTGTCCGTCACCGGGATCTTCGAGCACGGCAGCAGCGGCACCCCACGCCACGACGGCATGTGGTGGCCCTGGAAGTCGATCGTGGCCGGATAGATGCCGCGGCGGGTGCACTCCCGCCCGAACGCGGCGATCGCCCGCGGATGCGCCAGCAGCACGTGGGTGCTGCGGCGGCGGCTGAGCAGTTCGTCGAAGTCGTCCGGGGTGGGCGGCCCGGTCCGCGTGTGGATGCGTTGCTTGAGGTCGGCGTTGTGCAACAGACCGATCTCGCGGTTGTTGACCATCTCGAACTCCTGTCGTTCTTTAAGAGCCTCAACGGTCAATCGCAACTGCTGCTCGGTCTGATTCATCGGATGGTTGTAAAGATCGGCGACACGGCTGTGGATGCGCAGCACGGTCTGCGCGACGCTGAGTTCGTACTCCCGGGGCGACAGGTCGTAGTCGACGAACGTGCTCGGCAGCATCGGCTCGCCGTCGTGCCCGGCGGACAGCTCGATCTCCGCCTCGCCGTGCCGGTTCTGCCGCGGCACCCGGCTGCCGCGCAACCGGGCGAGGTGCTCGGCGAGCGCCGGGGACTGCTCGGCGACCTCCTCGAAGGACCGGCGTGGGAGACTCAGCACGATGCAGGCGGTCGCTGCGCGTACCGAGTAATCCCAGGTCAGATCGGATTCGACGAGCACCTGATCGCCGAAGTACTCGCCGTCGGCCAGCACGCCGAGCACCGCCTTGGCGCCGTACTCGCCGACGCCGACCTTGTCGGCCTTGCCGTGGGCCATCAGGTAGAGCTGATCGGCTGCCGCGCCCGCGTCGACGATCGTGTCGCCGGCGGCGTACTCGCGCTGGGCGAAGCGCCGGGACAGCGCGTCCAGCGTCGCGATGTCGTCGAAGTCGCGGAGCTGTGGAAGCTCTCGCAGCTCCGGCGGGACCACCCGGACCTGGTCGCCGACGTTGGTGAAGGTCAGCCGGCCGTCGCCGACGGCATAGGTGAGCCGCCGGTTCACCCGGTACGCCCCACCGGTGACCTGAAGCCAGGGCAGCACCCGGAGCAGCCAGCGGGAGGTGATCTCCTGCATCTGGGGGACGGACTTGGTGGTCGTCGCCAGGTTCCGCGCCGCTGCGGTACTGAGGCTCGACCGGCCGTTCGGGGAGTCGGTCCCCGCTTCGACGGGCTCGCTCGGAGCATCGAGGATCGTCATTTCGCCACCGTCCGATCTGCTTCGGGGGCACCGCCGGCGGTCCCCGGCGATGGTGGAGCTGACGCCGGGCACTCGATCCGAATGCCTTCGGCGGGCGGCGGTACGGGCCGCTTGGCGCAATGAGATCAGCGGCCTTGGCAGGACTGTCAAGCTAAATCACCATTGGAGGTGAAATCGCGTGCTATGGGCGATTCGATGGGGTGGGATCAGGAGAGCACACCGGCGCCGGTCCTGCCGGCGCCGGTCCTTCCAGAAGGGTCGCTGCCCATGTCACAACCATTCCGGCTGCCCGAGTTCTACGTCCCGCACCCGGCCCGGCTGAGTCCCCACCTCGAGTACGTCCGCGTCCACAGCAAGGCCTGGGCGCGCGAGATGGAGATGATCGAGGGTTCCGGGATCTGGGACGAGCAGACGTACGACTCCCATGATTACCCGTTGCTCTGTGCGTATACGCACCCCGACGCCTCGGCGGATCGCCTGGCGCTGGTGACGGATTGGTACGTCTGGGTCTTCTTCTTCGACGACCACTTCCTGGACGTCTACAAGCGCACGCAGGACCGTGACGGAGCTAAGTCCTATCTGGACCGCCTACCCGCGTTCATGCCGATCGGCGGCGAATCGATGCCGACTCCGGCGAACGCGGTCGAGCGAGGACTGGCCGACCTGTGGACACGAACCGTTCCGGCGATGTCGGCCGCCTGGCGGGAGCGGTTCGCCGAGGCCACCCTGCATCTGCTCCAGGAATCGCTGTGGGAGCTGGGCAACATCAGCGAGAAGCGCATCCCGAACCCGGTCGAGTACGTCGAGATGCGCCGCAAGGTGGGCGGTGCGCCCTGGTCCGCCGGGCTCGTCGAGTTCGCGGTGGCGGCGGAGATCCCCGCGGCCGTCGCCCGCACCCGGCCGTTGCGCGTCCTGCGGGACACCTTCTCCGACGGCGTACACCTGCGTAACGACATCTTCTCCTACCAGCGGGAGACCGAGCAGGAGGGCGAGGTCAACAACGGCGTCCTGGTGGTCGAGCACTTCCTGGGCTGCTCCCCGCAGGAGGCCGCCGACACCGTCAACGACCTGCTCACCTCGCGGCTGCACCAGTTCGAGAACACCGCGCTGACCGAACTGCCCGGCCTGTTCGCCGAGCACTACCTGGACCCGGCCGGACAGGCGGACACCCTCCGCTACGTCCAGGGACTGCAGGACTGGCAGAGCGGCGGCCACGAATGGCACCTGCGGTCGTCGCGGTACATGAACAAGCTCGCCGCCGCGGCCCTCCCGGTTCCGCCCAGCGCGTTCGCCGGACTCACCCGCAGCTTCAGTCACGTGCCGCACCAGGCGGTGGGGCACCTCCCGCTCCCGGCGATCCCCATGCCGTACGCGACCAAGCAGAGCCCGCATCTGCACGCCGCCCGGCGCACCACGATCGACTGGGCGGCCCGCATGGGCATGCTCAGTCCCACTCCCGGACTGTTCGGGAGCGGCCTGTGGACGGCACCGCTGGTGGCCGGGTTCGACTTCGCGTACTGCGCCGCCATGGTGCACTGGCGGGCGTCGGGGCCGGAGCTGGACCTGTCCTCGCAATGGCTCACCTGGGGCACCTACGGCGACGACTACTTCCCGCACGTCTTCGGGCGTACGCGGGACTTCGCCGGCGCGAAGGCGTTCACCCAGCGGATGCGGCTGTTCATGCCGCTGGCCGGGCCGGCCTCCGGCGTGATCCCGGCCAACCCGGTCGAGCTGGGGCTGGCCGATCTCTGGGCCCGGACCGCGATCACGATGGACGACCGCGCCCGGCACGAGTTCCGGGACGCCGTGCTGGGCATGGTCGACAGCTGGCGGTGGGAGCTGCTCCAGCAGAGCCAGAACCGGGTCGCCGACCCGGTGGACTACCTGGAGATGCGCCGGTTCACCTTCGGCTCGCAGCTCACCATGAGCCTGTGCCGGATCACGCGGTCGGACGTCGTCCCCGCCGAGGTGTATCAAAGTCGTCCACTGCGGGCACTGGACGACTCGGCGGCCGACTACGCCTGTCTCACCAACGACCTGTTCTCCTACCAGAAGGAGATCCAGTACGAAGGTGAGCTGGCCAACGGCGTACTGGTCATCCAGCGGTTCCTGGCCTGCGACGCGCTCACCGCCTCGGCGATCACCGCCGACCTCATGGAGGCCCGGCTCCGGCAGTTCGAACACCTCGTCGCCGACGACCTGCCCCGGCTCTTCGAGGATCAGCGGCTGTCCGCCGAGGTACGCACCGCGCTGCTGAGCTACGCGGACGAGCTGCGCGACTGGATGGCCGGCATCCTGCGGTGGCATCAGGGGACCACGCGCTACGACGAGGCGTCCTTACGGGACCGGTACGCCTCGCCGAAGCCGTCGGTGCCGACGCCGACCGGGCTGGGCACGTCGGCCGCCCGGCTCCCCTCGCTCAGCTCGCCGGCCGGACCAGGCTGAGCGCGGTCTCGAACGCGGCGTCGGCGTCGACCTCGACATCCGGGGCGACGCCGACGCCTTCCCAGTTCGTGCCGGTCAACGGGTGCACCGCCCGCGCGGTGGGGATGGACGCCTCCAGGTGCGGAGTGAGGCGTACGCCGAAGCGCGGATGCGCCCCGCCCCGCGTCGCCTGGCCGACCAGGGTCGCCCGGCCGGTCACCTTCAGGTCGTACGCCACCTGCTCGCCGCCGGAGAACGTCTTCGGTCCGATGAGGACGTAGACCGGCTTGCTGCCGCCGTAACGGCGACCGGGCACGGTGGCGAACGTCCACCACTGGCGCGTCGAGTCGCTGGCCCGGTCGTAGATCCCGGTCAGCGGCGTCTCCTCGTCGTCGAAGAGGTAGCTGAGCAGCAGGGCCACGATCGACGGCTCACCGCCGAGGCAGCCGCGCACGTCGACGATCAGCGCGTCGGCGTCCGCCACCAGCGTCATGGCGGCCGAGATCGCCTCCGCCGTGATCACAGCGGGCAGCAGCCGCGGCTGGATGTCGAGGTACGCGACGTTGCCGTCGAGCCGCTCGACCCGGTGCATGCCCGACGCCGTCCGCCCGGCGAAGGTGACCATCTCGGCGAGGAACGCCGCTTCCTGGGCCTTCAAGCTCTCGTCGGCCGGCTCGGGCAGCTCCTCCGCGTGGTACAGCAGGCGCAGGTGCTTGTCCCCGTTGATCCGCTGAGCGTCGGCGGTCACCAGCGCGGCCAGCTCGGCTTCGTCGGCCACGGCGTAGCGCCCCGAGGCGACGCCCTCGGCCAGAATCTCGTCGATCTTCTCGGCGATCTCCGGGAAGACGTAGTGCTGGCGCAGCAGGTCCCGGAACTTCTCCACGGTTGTCATGCCGGAAGTGAAGCATGGTCTTGACGAAAGCGTCAAGAGTCCTTGACACTTAACTCATGACGGAACCGGAAGAGGTTCTGGAGGTCTCCTCGGCCGCCCAGTACGCCGCCCTCGGCCACCCGACGCGCCTGCGCCTGCTGTTCGCGCTCGGTCGCCGGCAAGCCACGATCAGCCAACTCGCCGTGGACCTCGGTACGCGCAAAGGCAACGTCGCGCACCATCTCGGCGTACTGCGCGAGGCGGGGATGGTGAAGGTCGCGTACACCCGGCCGGTACGCGGCGGCACCGAGCAGTACTACGAACGCACGGCGAAACGGCTGAACTTCACCGGCGAGCAGGCGTCCGCCCAGAAGGCGCTCACGTTGCGCGTCCTGTCCGAGGAGATCGAGGCGGCCGAACCCGATCCGTTCCTGCTCCTGCGGTACGTCCACCTCACCCGCGCCCAGGCCGCCCAGCTCGTCGCGACCCTGTCCGAGCTGGTCGACGGCCTCGAAGAGGCGGACGAGGCGGAGCCTCGCTACCGGCTGCTCACCGGCCTCTTCACTCCCGCCCCCACCCCGCCGGCCGCTGAGTCACCCGAAGCCGGATCACCGGCCACCGCCGAATGACGTGAGCCGCAGAGACGCTCAGACGTGGAACAATCATCCGTGAGCGTTAGTTCACCTGCGACAACATCACCGTGGTGATCATCTAGCGGGCGGGTGGGAGGAGGCGCGGGCCGGTGTCCGGCCGCGGTTGCGGCTCCTCGATCACGCCCCAGGCGTGGAGGACGGCGTACCCGTCGGGGCGGGCGAGCACGGGGTTGAGGGTGAGCCGCCGGAGCTGGGGCACCTCGTCGGCGAGGTGGCCGACGCGGAGCAGCAGATCCTCCAGGTCGGCGACGCGTACGGGGGCGCCGCCGGCCGCTCCGGTGAGGAGGTCGGCGGCGCGCGGTGTGCGTACCAGGTCGAAGGCGTCGCGATCGGTCAACGGCGCGGCTCGCCAGGCTCGGTCGCCGACCAGGTCGGCCACCACCCCGCCGAGGCCGAAGCCGACGACCGGCCCGAAGGCGGGATCGTCGACCAGTTCGACGACGCAGGCGACGCCTGGCGCGACCATCGGCTGGACGAAGATCTCCACGCCGGCGCCGAAGAGCCCCTCCAGGTCCTGGTACGCCCGGCGCAGCTGAGCCTCGTCGTCGACGTCCAGGCGGACCGCCCCGAGGTCGATACGATGCGGCCGTTCCACCACCTTGAGTGCGACCGGCACGCCGCCCAGCTGGGCGAAGGCGGCGAGGACGTCGTCGATCCCCTGGGCGCGCAGGTTCGGCACCACCTCGATCCCGTACGCCGCAAGCGCCTCCTCCACAGTGGAGACGGTGAGCGGCGCGGCCGGGACCGGGGACGGCGGGAGGACGCCTTCGGATTCGCGGAGCCACATGGCGCGGCGGCTCACCCGGGCGAGCGCCCGGACGGCTTCCTCGATGGACGGATAGCTCGGCACGGAGTCGGGCGCGCTTCCGTAGAGGAACGTCGTCACGAGCGGTTTCTCGCTCCCCGCCGCCGCGTCGGCGATCGCCTGCGCGTACGGTGTCGCGCCGGAGTCCGACAGTGTCATGGCTCCGGTCGGCAACGGCGGGGAGACCACGACCAGCAGGGAATCCGTCTCCTCCGCGGTGAGCGCGCGGTCGAGTGCGGCGGTGAACTCGTCCTCGCCCGCCGAGGGTCCGACCGTGGCCACCGGCCCGACCGCGAGTCCGGCCGAGACGAGGGCGGAGCCGGCCAGCGAGGCGAGTGGGGCGGCGTTGCCGACGATCCCGACCCGGCGGCCGGACGGCATCGGTGCGCCGGTCAGCAGCAGGCCGACGTCGACGAGTTCGGCGACCGTGTCGACCTGGATCACTCCGGAGTGCTCCCTGAGCGCCTGCATCGCCGAGGGATCCAAGGTGGACCCCAGCCCGGTACGCCCCGACAGCACCACGATCGGCTTCTGCCGCCCGACCTCCCGGGCGATCCGGGCGAACTTGCGGGGATTGCCGAAGGTCTCCAGGTACATCAGGATCACGTCGGTGTCGGGATCGCCGGCCCAGTACTGCAACAGGTCGTTGCCGGAGACGTCGCCGCGCTGGCCGACGCTGACGAAGCTCGACACGCCCAGCCCCCGGCGATCCGCCTCCGCCATGAGCAGCAGCCCGAGCGTGCCCGACTGGCAGAACAGGGCGGCCCGGCCCGGCGGTGGCAACTGCGGCGACAGGGTCGCGTTGAGTCCGTGGGCGGCCACCCCGAGGCTGCCCGGCCCGATCACCCGCATGCCGGTGGCGCGCGCCGTCCGGACGAGTTCCCGGCGCTGGGTCTGATCGAGGTCGGTCACCACCAGCAGTCCGGCCACCCGCCCGGCGCAGTCCTGAACGACCGCGGGAACGGCGGACGGCGGCACGGCCACCACCGCCAGGTCGACGTCTTCGTCCACAGCAGACAGTGATGCACCGGGCCGGATCAGGTGCGGGCGTTGTGCGTACGACTCGGAAATGTGCCGGACGAGCGCGGAACCGACGCCGGACCCGGAGCGGGAGGCCCCGTAGACCGCGATCCCCCGCGGCCGGAGCAGCCGCGCCACAGACCTGGCCTCGGTACGCCGCTCGCGGTCGGCCTGGACCTGCCGCGAGCGGTCGGTGGGCGCGATCGGGAAGGTCAGGTGGACGACGCCGTCCGCGTATTCGCGGTTGACCTGGTAGCCCGCGTCGGCGAAGACGCGCAGCATCGCGCCGTTCTCCGGGAGGACCTCGGCGACGAACCGCGTGATCCCGGCCGGCTCGGCGCTGGCGGCGAGGTGTTCGAGCAGCACGGAGCCGATGCCACGGCCTTGGAAGGCGTCGGCGACCACGAACGCCACCTCGGCGTCGGGCGCCTGCGCGCCGAGGCGTTCGTAGCGGCCGACCGCGATGATCTCGGCGCTGCCGTCGGGCCGGCCGTGCAGGACCACGATCGCCTCGCGGTCACGGTGGTCGACGTTGACGAACCGGTCGAGGTCGCGCGCCGGAATCCGCGGGTACGGCGAGAAGTAGCGCATGTATCGGGTGCGCTCGGAGAACCGGCCGTGCATCGCCACTATGGCCTCGGCGTCCGAGGGCTCGATCGGCCGGATCCGCACCGTCGAGCCGTCGGAGAGCAGCACATCCACCGGATCCCGCATGGCTAGTCCCGAGGGTCGTACGGGTCGAGGCCGTGCAGCGGGAAGACCGCCTTGCGCGTCGCTAGGATCGCGCGGTCGAGCGGCGTCGGCTCGGCCTCCGGCACCCACGGCACGTAACGGACGTCGCCGTCGTCGGTCATCCGCTGCGGGGCCACGCGTTCCGGGCACAGGCTCTCGGCGAGGTCGATCCACTCCCGGGGGATCAGGGTCGCCGGGTCGAGCTGATCGCCGGTGATCGTCGCGAGGAGGTGCGTCCATGCCCTCGGCACCGCTTCGACCAGGGCGTACCCGCCGCCGCCGGTGGCGATCCAGCGCCCGTCACACAGTTCCTCGGCCAGGTCCCGCAGGGCGTGGTAGGCCGCCCGCTGCCCGTCGACCGACAGCCGGAGGTCCGCCAACGGGTCGAGGCGATGCGGGTCGGCCCCACACTGCGTGAAGAGCACCTGCGGCTGGAAGGCCCGCAGCAGACCGGGGACGACGGCATGGAACGCCCGCAGCCAGTCACGGTCGTTCGTACCGGGCGGCAGCGCCACGTTCACCGCGCTGCCCTCGGCGTTCGGGCCGCCGGTCTCCTCCGGGAACCCCGTGCCGGGGAACAGCGCGATCGGCGTCTCGTGCAGGCTGATCGTGAGCACCCGGGGATCGTCGTAGAACGCCGTCTGCACCCCGTCGCCGTGGTGCACGTCGATGTCCACGTAGGCGATCCGCTCCGCGCCCTTCGCGAGCAGATCGGCGATGGCGATCGCCGGGTCGTTGTAGACGCAGAATCCGGAGGCCCGCGCCGGCATCGCGTGGTGCAGCCCGCCCGCGATGTTGACCGCCCGGTCCTGCTCCCCCGCCCACACCGCACGCGCGGCGGTCAACGTCGCCCCGGCGATCAGCGCCGACGCCTCGTGCATACCGTCGAACACCGGGTTGTCCGAGGTGTTCAGGCCGAACCCCTGGAAGAAGAAGTCGTCGGGCGCGGCCTTCACGGCCGCGATGTAGTCGGCCCGATGAACCAGGCCCAGCTCCTCGTCGGTCGCCGCGGTCGGCTTGCGGACCGTGACACCCGGCCTTTCCAGCAAGTGGTACGCGTTGGCGAGGGCCATCGTGAGGCGTACCCGGACCGGGTCGAGCGGATGCTCGCCGAGGTCATAGGCGAGCAGTGACTCGTCCCAGACGACCAGGCTGCGCGTCATGCGCCCGGCTCTTCGCCAGTGGCGATCGGGCGACTCGGGTCGGTGATCCAGTGGCTCCACGAGCCGAGGTAGATCGCCGCGTCCGGCCGGCCCTTCGCGTGCAGCTGGAGAACCGCGCGGGCGGCGGTGATGCCGCTGCCGCAATAGGCCCCGACCGGCTTGTCGGCCGGCAGCTCGGGAAGCTCGCCGGGAGCGTTGACGGCGCCCGGGATGTGCCCGGCGACGGCGTCGATCGGCTCCACCTCGCCCCGGAAGCGCTCGGCCGCGCGTACGTCGAGCAGCACGCCCGTCCGGGCGAAGTCGATCGCCTCGTCGGCCTCGATCGTCGGCAGGTGACCGGGCTCGACGGCGAAGTCGCCCGGCTTCGGCTCCGGCGTCTCGGTCGTGAGCTCGCCGGTCCAGGCGGGCAGGCCGCCGTCGAGCACTCGCACGTCCGAATGACCGGCCCAGCGCAACGTCCACCACGTACGCGCGGCGGCCAGCAGGTCACCGCCGTCGTAGACGACCACCGGCCGGTCAGCGCTCACCCCGGCGGCCCGCAGCTTCTCCGCCAGCTCCGCCCGATCCGGCAGCGGATGCCGGCCGCCGTCGCCGGGTGGGCCGCACAGATCCTCGTCGACGTCGAGGAAGACCGCGCCAGGCAGATGGCCTTCGGCGTACGCCCCCCGCCCGGAAGGCCCGCCGAGCCGCCAGCGGACGTCGAGCAGGGTCACCTCGGGCAGCTGGGCCGCCAGCTCTTCGGAACTGATGAACGGGGTCACGCTCGCCATTCTGTCAGGCGGCCCCGGTGCCTGCCGGAGTGATCAGCGGGTCGAGACGAACACCCGCGAGGCGACCTCGCGCGGCAGGCGCACCTGCTCGCCGGAGCGGTCGATGGTGACCCCGTCGCGCTCCTGCGCCACCGTGACGGTCGCACCCGGATCGACTCCGGCCGCGTGCAGCTGGCGCAGCACCTCGACGTCGGTCTGCACGCTCTCGCAGATCCGCCGCACGATGACCGAGCCGGACAGCCCGGGGAACGCCAGGTTCCGCTCGGACTCGACCTCCGTCTTGGGCTGGACGCCGTCGAAGGCGTCGAGACCCGGGATCGGGTTGCCGTAGGGCGAGCGCGTGGGCCGGTTGAGCAGCTCATAGACCCGCTGCTCGACGGTGTCGCTCATCACGTGCTCCCAGCGGCACGCCTCGTCGTGGGCGTCCTCGTAAGGCATCCCGATGACGTTGACGAGCAGCAGCTCGGCGAGCCGGTGCTTACGCATGACGGCGACCGCGTGCGAGCGGCCGGTGTCGGTCAGCTCCAGGTGACGGTCGCTCTCGACGACCTTCAGCAGTCCGTCGCGCTCCATCCGGGCGACCGTCTGGCTGACCGTCGGACCGCTCTGGTGCAGGCGCTCGGCGATCCGCGCGCGCAGCGGCGGCACACCCTCCTCCTCGAGTTCGAGGATGGTGCGCAGGTACATCTCGGTGGTGTCTACGAGGTCGTTCACGGTCTTCGGTCCTCCGGCAGCTCACGCCGTGGGAGCTTCCTACGCAGGGGCGCAAAGGCTGGCTCTGTGGCTGCCTGCGATTCTATTGGGTGATTCCAGTTAGCGGCGAATACGGCACGTCCAAGATCGCCAGGTGGACATCGCTGATCAGCCCACGGCGGCGGCGAAGGTGACCAGAACCACGAGCAGCAGCAGCCCGGCGAACAGGTAGCCGGCCGGGCTGGGCCCTTCGCCGGGTCCGTCGACGATTTCTATGACGGTCGGTTTGTCCGCTCTATACCTGATCAGCACCGGTGCCCGTCTGGGGTACGCCGAACGGCGGCGTACCGGGCCGAGAGCCAGAATCCGCTGCCCGCCCTGAGTCCGGAAGGAGACCACCGGCCGATACCAGACCCGCCCGGCGAACCCGGACCGGAACTGACTCTCGACGATCGTGCCCGCCGCCTCGATCCCACTCCGGCGCAGCCGCTCCGACCACACCATCCGGCGTACGCCGGCGAGCAGGCAGAGCAGCGCGATCACCGCCCAGGCGACCGCTACCACCGCGGCGACCACGCCCATCTCAGGTCACATTCCAGTTCCAGCCCACGAGGACGAAGAACAGGCCGGCGACGGCGGCCAGCAGACCGCCCGCGATCATGCCCCAGGCGCCGGAGCCGCTGCCCTCGCCGGTGACGATCTCGATCTCCGTCGGCCGCTCGGGGTGATACCGCAGCGGCACCGTCGAATCCTTGACGAACGAGCGGCGGCTCGCTCCCGGGCCCACCGCGGTGATCTCCTGGCCTTCCTGCGTACGGAACCGGACCACCGGGCGGAACACCATGAACCGGTTGTCCCCGGCCCCCCGGCTCTCCATCTGGCTGTCCACCACGGTTCCGGTCGTCTCCCGCCCGTCCTCCTTCAACGAAGCCGAGCCACGCAGCCGGGCGATGCCCTTGACGAGCCCCACGATCCCGCCGACGCCGATCACCGCCGCCACGATCATGAAGATCACGGGGAACGCGCCGAAGACACTCGTCATGACCGGGCAGCGTAATGCCGACCCGCAATCCCCGTAACCCCTCACCTATGCGTCGGACAGGTGACAGTGCGGTATCCGGATTCGGTTCGCCGACGCAGTCTCCTGACGTGACTGACTGACCGTGGACGACCTCGACGACCTGCCGGAAGACTTCCGCTACGAACTGCTGAACGGGCGCTTGATCACGCCCCACGCTGTCGGTCCAGTTCGCGAAGTTGCGGGCTGGGCGTTAGTTGCTGGACTTGTCGATCTCCTTGGCCAGCTTGACCAGCCCGGCCGTGGACGCCGCCGGATCCGCGCCCGCCGCCAGGGTGAGCCGGAGGAAGAGCAGTCTCGCGTCGCCGGTCAGCCAGCCGATCTCCACGACCGGTCCGGCTTGCCCCTTGGCCGGTGTGACCAGCTGATACGCCGCTTTGCCGACGCCGGGGACGTTGGCGGCGCCCTTCGGCTTCACCACGTCTTTGAAGACGGCGGCGTCAGCCTTGGTCTGGGTCACGGAGAGCACCACTTCCGGAAGCGGGCTCTGCTCTGTGCGTACGACACAGGTGAAGGTCTTGTCCTTCGTCGCCGCGGCCGCGATCGTGAACGATTGGCCCAGCGACCCACTGACCTTCGAGAAGTCGATGAGCTGGCACGCGCCGCCTTCGAGCGCGGCCGGGCGCTGTTGCGCGGTGGGCGCGGGTTTCGGGGTGGGCGGGGAGGCGGTGCACCCGGACAGGAGGAGCGCCGCGGTCACCGCACCGGCAAGCGCGGCACGCACGGCGGAGAAGGTAGCACTACTCCCTCCCCGGTGAGAAGGCGTCGAGGACCTCTTCCGCGATCCGCATCGAGACCTGCGGGTCGGCGTCGGGCGAGCCGATCCGGGGGTCGAAGTTGAGGTCCAGGAACAGTTCGGTCATTCCCTGCTCGGCCAGGCGTTCCAGGTCGCCGCGGATCTCGGCGAGGCTGCCGCTGAGCGGCGGCCGGTCGGCCTGGCCGGCCTCGCGTACGCGGATGGCGCAGCGGCAGATGAACCGCAGCGTCTCGGGATCGCGCCCCTCCTGTTCGGCCGCTTCGCGGATCAGCTGGATCATCGGCTGCACGTCCTGTTGGGTGGCGGAACTGCTGCTGATCCAGCCGTCGGCGATCCGGCCCGCTCGGCGCAGCGCGGCGGGCGCGGTTCCGCCCAGCAGGACCGGGATGCGCGGCTGGACCGGCTTGGGGGCGAACTCGGCCCGGGGCACCTGGTAGAACCGCCCGGAGTGCTCGGGCCACTTCTCCGTCCACAAGGTACGCACAACGGACACGTATTCGGCGACGCGGGCACCCCGATCGTGCAGCGAAGCACCGGTGGCGGTGAACTCCTCGGCCTGCCAGCCGGTGCCGAGCCCGGCGTCCACCCGGCCACTGGAGAGCACGTCGAGCGTCGCGAGCTGTTTGGCGACCACGACCGGGGAGATGAACGGCAGGTTGACGACCGCGACGCCGAGCCGGATCCGCCAGGTCTGCGCGGCCACGAAGGCCAGCGGCAGCAGCGGATCGAGGACGCTGCGGTACTGGTCGGCCAGGCCCGCCGGGGCGAGCAGGCGCTGGAAGGTCCACAGGCTGTCGTAGCCGAGTTCCTCGGCCCGCGCCGCGATCGGCAGGATGCGGTCGGGCGTCGCCCACGAACCGGAGACCGGGAGTCCCACGCCAAGCTTCATAGCCCCAGCGTAGGACGGTAGCCGGACGGCCGCCTCCGAAGCGGACCCGTCAGGCGGCCGCCATCTCCCGCACGATGTGGCGGGCGATCGCGAGCGAACTCGTCGCCGCCGGTGAGGGCGCGTTGAGCACGTGCACCTGCCGGTGCGTACGCACGATGAGGAAGTCGTCGACGAGGCTGCCGTCGGGGTTGATCGCCTGGGCGCGTACGCCCGAACCGGCGGGTTCGAGGTCGGCCCGGGTCAGCTCCGGCACAAGTTGTGCCACGCTCGCGGCGAACCGCCGCCGGGACAGCGACCGGGTCACCTCGCCCAAGCCGTATTTCCAGTGCCGGCGCGCCAGCCGCTGGAAGCCGCCGTAGGTCAGCGTGGCGGCCAGCTCGCCGGGCCGGATCTTGCTCCAGCGATATCCCTCGCGGGCCAGGGCGAGCACGGCGTTCGGTCCGGCGTGGACGGTTCCGTCGATCATCTTGGTCAGGTGTACGCCGAGGAACGGGAACCTCGGGTCCGGCACCGGATAGATCAAGCCGCGGACGAGGTCGGTGCGGTGGGCTTTGAGCTGCGCGTACTCCCCTCGGAAGGGAATGATCCGGGCGGGCGGGGTGACTCCGGCAAGGGCCGCGATCCGGTCCGAGTAGAGGCCGGCGCAGTTGATCAAGGTGTCGTAGCGCAGCTCCCCGGCGGTCGTCACGACCGTGTCGCTCCGGATGTCGGTGACCTGCTCGCCCAACCGGACCTGGCCGCCGAGCTTCTCGATCTGCCCGGCCAGGGCCAGCGCCACCCGGCCGTAGTCGACGATGCCCGTCGACGGCACGTGCAACGCGCCCACGCAGGCCACATGCGGTTCCAGCTCGCGCGCCTCGTGCGCCGTCACCATGCGTACGGTGATGCCGTTGCCGCGCGCCCGCTCCTCCAGCACCCGGAGCCGGCCGAGCTGACCGGCCGCGGTCGCCACGATGAGCTTGCCCGTGATCGCGTACGGGACGTCGTGCTCCTCGCAGAAGTCGATCATCTGCGCGACGCCGGCTCGGCACAGCCGGGCCTTCAGGCTGCCGGGCGGATAGTAGACGCCCGCGTGCAGGACACCGGAGTTGTGGCCGGTCTGATGCGCGCCGGGACGCTCCTCCTTCTCCACCACCGTGACCTCGGCGTCCGGCTGATCCAGGAGGAGTTGACGGGCCACGGCCAGGCCGACGATGCCACCACCGATGACGACGTAGCGGGTCACCGGAGCAGCGTACGCCGATCTTCCCTGCGTACAGCCCTCGCGAAGTGTCATGAAGTTGTCAGGCTTCGTTCTACGCTGAAGGACATGACCGGACGAGTCGTCCATTTCGAAGTGCCCGCCGAGGACATGAAGCGGGCCCAGAGTTTCTACACCCAGGCGTTCGGGTGGGACCTCACGCCGATCCCGGCGATGGGGTACACGATGGTCTCGACCACGCCGAGCGGCGATCGCGGCCCGCTGACCCCGGGCGCGATCAACGGCGGTCTGCTCGACCGCAAAGCGCCGTTCGACGGCCCGGTGATCACCATCGAGGTCGCCGACATCGACGACGCCCTCGCCATGGTCGTCCGCCTGGGCGGTGAGGCGGTCATCGGCCGCCAGGCCGTCGGCGACATGGGCTTCACCGGCTACTTCCGCGACACCGAGGGCAACCTGATCGGCCTCTGGCAGAACGCATGACGATCTTGGGCACCCGTTCAGCGGCAGATCACGGATATGCAGGTGACCATGGGCGGTGGATTCAGGGGGTGGTCGCAACACCTTGGTTGATTCGAGGTGTTGTTGATGGCTCGTCCGGTGTCGTTGCTGGTTGTTCGTCGTGAA
>NZ_JBFBAZ010000164.1:0-15549 GCF_040682475.1 Hamadaea sp. NPDC051192 | reverse complement strand
GGCCGGACCGCCCGCGACAGCGCGGTGCCGCCCCGCGACAGCGCGGTGCCGCCCCGCGACAGCGCGGTGCCGCCCTGCGACAGCGTGGTGCCGCCCCGCGACAGCGCCGTACCGCCCGCGACAGCGCGGCGTACCAGCGACACCGCCCGCGAACGCGGGGTGCCGTCGAGCGAAAACCGAGCGAAAGCACCACACGGAACCTACGTGAGACTTATTTCAAAGCTTAACTTGATTCTTTAATTAAGGTTTCCTAATATTTAGAAGCTTCTCGCTCAGACCGCCGGCCCCACCGGCCCTCTGCGAAAGGGAACCCTCGATGCCCACATCCGTCCCCTGGTGGCGCCGCTGCGCCACCGCCGCCCTGACGGTAGTCACAACGGCGCTGGCCACTACGGCTTTGGCCGCCCCCTCTCCCGCGCAGGCAGCGCTGCCCGCCGGTTTCCGCAGCGTCGGCTACATGCCGTCGTGGTCGGGCAGTGTCAGCGCCGTGCAGTACTCGAAGTTGACGCACATCAACTACGCCTTCGTCCTGCCGAACTCGAACGGCACGCTGGGTGCGGTGGACAACGCCGCGAAGCTGTCCTCGCTGGTGTCGTCGGCGCACGCCAACGGCGTCAAGGTGTCGATCTCGATCGGCGGCTGGAACGACGGCAACGACTCGGCGTTCGAGACCCTGGCCGGCAGCTCCACCGGCCGGACGACGTTCGTCAACAGCGTCGTGAACCTCGTCAACCAGTACGCCCTCGACGGCGTCGACATCGACTGGGAGTACCCCGATCCGGGCACCTCGGCGACCAACTACACCCAGCTGATGTCGGCGCTCAGTTCGGCGATGCACAGCCGGGGCAAGCTGCTCACGGCCGCGGTCGTGTCGGAAGGCTCGACGGCTTACGGCGTGGAGACGGCCGTCTTCGGCTACGTCGACTTCCTGAACATCATGGCGTACGACGGGGGGAGCCCGCACGCCAACTATGACTGGTCGATCGCCGCAGCGAACTTCTGGAAGTCGCGTGGTCTGCCGGCCTCGAAGACCGTGCTCGGCGTGCCCTTCTACAGCCGTCCCGGCTACTACACGTACGCCCAACTCGTGGCGATGGACCCGGCGAACGCCAACCGGGACTGCACTACGGCCGGCGGCGCTCAGCAGTGTTACAACGGCATCCCCACGGTCAAGCGGAAGACGCAGTGGGCGGTCGCCAACGCCGGCGGCATCATGAACTGGGAGTTGTCCCAGGACACGACCGGCTCCACGTCGCTGGTCTCGGCCATCTTCGACGCGGCGGGCGGCACCACCACTCCGCCGACCGGGCGTACCGGGCAGATCACCGGGTATGGCGGCAAGTGTGTCGACGTCTCAGGTGCGGCCACGGCCAACGGCACGGCGATCCAGTTGTGGACCTGCAACGGCACCAACGCTCAACAGTGGACGGTCGGCTCCGACGGGACGATCCGGGCCTTGGGCAAGTGCATGGACGTCACCAGCGCGGGCACGGCGGACGGCACGAAGATCCAGCTGTGGGACTGCAACGGCACCGGCGCCCAGGTCTGGCAGGCCCAGTCCAACGGCACCCTCGTCAACTCGAACTCGGGCAAGTGCCTGGACGCGACCGGGCCCAGCTCGGCCGACGGCACCCGGCTGCAGATCTGGACCTGCTACGCCTCGGCCAACCAGGTCTGGCAGCTGCCGTAAACCAGCTGCCATAAAACCAGCTGCCAAACCAGCTGCCATAAAACCAGCTGCCATAAGACAGCTGCCATGAGACTGGGATGGCGTGATCCTCAGGCGCGTCGGGACCACGCCATCCCGTTACTGCAGAGCGGGAGAACTAGGTCGCCGGTTGAAGCTCCGACAACGGCTTCATTCCGCGTACCCCTTGGCTGATGGTGGCCGCGACCGCCGCGACGGCCATGAGCCCCGCGAAAACCAGCACCGTGACCGGACCGCCCGCCAGGTGCACGAGCGATCCGCCCAGCAGCGCGGCCAGGCTGGCGAGGCTGGTGGCGACGAGGATGATCACGGACATGACGCGGCCCTGCATGCGGTCCGGCGTGACCGCGGCCTGGTAGCCGAACAACGCCGCGTTGCAGGCCGGGCCGAGCATGATCGCGAGCGCCACCGGAATGGCGACGAGGATCGAGCCGGTCAGCAGCGCGGCGCTCGCCATGAGCGCGGCGCCCAGCCAGGTGATCCCGATGATGAGCCGCCGCATCGGCACGCGCTGTGCCAGTCTCGGCGCGATCAGCGCGCCGAACAGCAGGCCTGCCCCGATGATGGTCTCGACCGTGCCGATCAGCGCGGGCGGTGTGCCCCGCTGCTGCAAGATGACGACCATCGCGAAGATCATGCCGTTGAAGGCGAGGTTGATCGGCGGCGCGATCAGCAGCACCGCGCGCAGGAACGGCTCGGACAGGGTGAACTTCACGCCCTCGATCAGCTCTTTGACCGGATGCTCGCGCGGCTCGGAGCGTTCCTGCTGCATCGGCTCACGGATCAGCGAGACGCCGATGAACGACAGCAGATAAGACACCGCGTCGGTGAAGAACGGCAAGGCGCGGGCCAGGCCGAACAGTGCGCCGCCGATCGGCGGCCCGATCAGTGAGACCGCCGCCCCGCGAGCCTCGTTCCGCGCGGTCGCCTCCGGCACGCGGTCCAGCGGCACGACGTTGCGGACCGCGCCGAACTGCGCGTTCTCGTGCGCCACATGGAAAATCGTCACGATCATGTTGATCGCCACGATCCACGCCAGCGACACGCGGTCGGCCAGCACCAGGATGCCAAGCGAAAGGTACGCACAAAGCCGTACCGCGTCGGCGACGAGCATGAGCCGTTTCCGGTCGATGCGGTCGGTGACGACGCCGGCCGGGAGTTGGCAGACCAGCCGGACGACCGCCGCCGAGGTGCCCACCACGCCGGCCTGAATCGGCGAACCGGTGATCGCCAGCGTGAGCAGCGGCATCGCCAGGCTCGACATCGAGCTGCCTAGATCGGATAACGCCTGACTGCTCCACAGCAGGGTGAACGCCTTGTTTCGCCATAGGCTGGGCGGCTTGACCCCCGTCGTCTCGGACATGGCGTCATCTTGCGCCCGTCGGCGTATTTGATCAACCCCGCTGTCATTTGCCTGTGCCGAAGCCGCAGACCTTCCAGGCGCCCTTCTCGTCGACCAGATCGACGGTGAAGCTGGTGGAGCCCAGGATCGGCACCGCGACCTTCACCTCGACCGTGGCCCGCTTGCCGTCGACCTCGCCCTCCTGGGCCTCCAGTGTGACCAGGTCGTTGACGTGGTACTGGGAGAGATCGGTCTGGTTCTGCGGCGCACCCCGCAACAGACCGCACAGCTCTTTGTCGCTCTTCGTCTTGTCCCCGGCAACGACCGCGTCCAGATAGCGCTGAGTCACCGTCTTGGGGGAGTCCCGGGGCGGCGGCTTCGGCGACGCCGAGGTCTTCGTCGCCGAGCCGGGACTCGCCACCGGAGCGGGGCGTAGCGCATACCCCACCAGTACGCCGATCGACAGCACGATGACGGCGATCGCGCCCGCTCCGGCGAACCACAACGCCCGGTTGGGCCGCGGCGGCCGGGCCGCCGGGGCGGGAACGGCGGTCACCGGGTCGACGGCCCGGGACGGCACCCGGGCGGCGCCGACGAAGCGGTCTTCCGGTTCCTCCGGACTCATGCCTCCATTGTGCCGGGACAGGACACTCCATGACTGGCGTTGGCCGGGTAGGTTGCCTTTTATGACCGTCCAGCCATCGACGCCCAGCACCGCCCGCATGATCGACTTCTGGCTGGGCGGGTACGACCACTTCCCGGTCGACATCGCCGCCGCCGAGGCGTTCGAGCAGGCGTACGGGCCGTGCGCGGAGATCTTCCGGTCGCTGCGCGCCTTCATGGGCCGGACCGTCCGATTCGTCGCCGACCAGGGGATCACCGACTTCCTGGTGTTCGGGGCCGGCATCCCGAGCCAGGGCAACGTCCACCAGATCGTCCCGGACGCGCACGTCCTCTACACCGATGCCGACCCGAAGATCGTCGCGCACGGCTCGGCGCTGCTCGCCATGGTCGAGAACGCGCACTACGCCGAGGCCGACGCCACCGCGCTGCGCGGGTTCGACCCTTCGGCGTACCTGCCGGGGTGGGGTGTCCGGCCGGTCGGCGTCGTCTTCCTCGGCCTCGCCGCGTTCCTTGACGACGATCAGCTCGCCGGTGCCCTGTCCCAGCTATACGCCGAGGTCGAGACGGGCAGCTTCCTCATCGTCGACTTCGACGGGCTGGAACTGACGGCGTACCCGGACGCGCTGGCCATGATGGGACCGGGGTTCCACATGCGAGATCCCCGCGACTTCGGCCGGCTGCTCGGCGAATGGCGGATCGACGGCATCGTCCCGGTGGCGAAGTGGCGGCCGGACGGGGAGCCGGAGCAGGTTCCGGACGCGTTCTGGGGCGGCGTCGCCATCAAACCCCTCTGATCCACGCCGCGGCCGGAGCGCGTCTCACGCGGCCTGTGCACGTCTCACGCGGCTTGTGCGCGGAAACGTTCGAGGTCGTGCTGGGCGGCGAACACCACGTGGTGGAGCGGCTGGTCGAAGGCCTCACCGATGAAGGCGATCGGGGTGCCGTAGCGGGCGAGATTCTCTCGTCCCCGAGGACGCAGCCAGAAGTGCATCTGCCGTAGCACGGCCTCGTCGTCGGCCGGGATCACCCGGAACACCGTGAGGTCCGAACCGTCGGAAGTCCGCTCCTCGTCATCGATCGCGCTGATCTCGCCCCACGGGAGAGCCACCCCGATGAGCGGGAACCCGATGCCGTCCGGGCCGATCCGGATGGCCGGTACGCGGAAGACGGCGCTGAGGATCACCTGCGATGAAAACGCGGCGATGAAGAGGAGCAGCAGCACGTTGATCACGGAGAAGAGCAGGGCGGACGAGCCTGGCATGGTGGCCGAGAGAATCCAGAGACCGATGGAGACCGCGGCGAACTTGCCCAGGACGGCGGGCAGCGCTCCGCGGAGGCGAGCGACGTACGGCATCCGCGCATCCTAGAAGATCTTGCGACACCGCGGGGGCCCCGGACGGTCGCGGGAATCGATCACCGGCGGTAGGTTCGGCGTTCATGAGACGTCTGACGACGATCGTTTCCCTCGTGGCGGTGGCCACCCTCACCACCTCCCTCGCCCCCGGCTCGGCATACGCCTCCGGCGGCCACCGGCCGCAGCCGGGCTGGCAGGACTTCGCGACCGGTTCCACGTCCAGTCTCCGCGGGCTGTCCCCGGTCAGCCGCCGGATCGCCTGGGCCAGCGGCAGCGGCGGGGAAGTCCTGCGTACCGTGGACGGCGGGCGCAGCTGGCAGCACGTCGGCCCGCCGGACACGGCCGAACTGCAGTTCCGCGACATCCAGGCGTTCGACGCCGACCACGCCGTGATCCTGTCGATCGGCGAAGGAACCGACTCCCGGATCTACGCCACCGCCGACGGCGGAGCCAGCTGGACCGAGAGCTTCCGCAACGCCGAACCGGCGGCGTTCTACGACTGCATGACGTTCTTCGACCACCGGCACGGGCTCGCCCTGTCCGACCCGGTCGACGGGCGCTTCCGGCTGCTGTCCACGGACGACGGCGGCCGCAGCTGGTCGATCGTGCCGGGCGACGGCATGCCGGCCGCGCTGGCCGGGGAGTTCGCGTTCGCCGCGAGCGGCACCTGCATCGTCAGCACCGCCGGGCGGAACGCCTGGTTCGCCACCGGCGGCGGCGCGACCGCCCGCGTGTTCCGTTCGGCCGACCGGGGTCGCACCTGGACGGTCACCGATTCGCCCATCCCTAGCGGCCCCAGTGCGGGCGTCTACTCGGTGGCCTTCCGCGACTCGCATCACGGCATCGCGGTCGGCGGCGACTTCGCCGCCCCGACCTCGGCGCCGAACGGAGCGGCGTGGACTGCCGACGGCGGACGGACCTGGGTCGCGGCTGACGGCGTACCAGGGGAGTATCGATCGGGAGTGGCCTGGACCAAGGTGCCGGGCGTGGCCGTCGCGGTCGGCCCGACCGGCAGCGACATCACCTGGGACGGTGGCCGGAGCTGGCACCGGTTCGAGACCGGCAGCCTGCACGGAGTGCAGTGCACGAACGACGGCGCCTGCTGGGCGTCCGGCGCGGACGGCCGGATCGCCCGGCTGACCCTGGGCTGATCCTGAAGGCGAGCATCGGCCGGCCCGAGCATCGGGCCGGCCGCTGGTGCGCTAAACCGGCGGATGGCCGCCGTCGCCGTCGACCTTGATGTCCATCGTGCCGTCCTGATCGAGGTCCACCATGGTGACCTCGACCTGACCGTCACCATCCACATCAGACTGGAACAGGTCGGGCTTGCCGTCCCCGTCGGTGTCGATCGCCCACAGGTCCGGCTTGCCGTCGCCGTTGGTGTCGAGGGCGAGGATCTCGTCATGGCCGTCGCCGCGCGTCGGAACCGTCTCGGTCGTCTGGTCATCGGTCATGACGTGGGCGTACCCGGAAGCGGGCGGACGCGAAACCCTCGCCGATCGCGCGCCCGCCCACCGGCCGTCAAGACGTCGTGCAGGGGTTGTTGTTCAGGGCGAAGGACGTCGGGCTGCTGTACGTGCCGCTCCAGCGGCCGTTGAAGCCGATGCCGGTGGAGCCGCCCGCGGCGAGGCTGCCGTTGTAGGAGAGGTTCGTCGCGGTCACCGCTTGGCCGCTCACGGTGTAGGTCGCGCTCCAGCCCGGTGCGGTCAGCGTCTGTCCACTGGGGAGCGTGAATTTGAGCGTCCAGCCGGAGATGGCGCTGGCGCCCGTGTTGGTGATCGCGATGTTGGCGGTGAAGCCGCCGGTCCCGGAGCCCTCGGTCCACGGGCTGGCCGTGTAGACCACCTTGCAGGTGCCGGTCGGGGCGGTCGTCGTGGTGAAGGTGACGGCGCTCGACACCGCGGACTGGTTGCCGGCCGCGTCCCGGGCCCGTACGCGCAGCGCGTACTGGGTGGACGGGGTGAGTCCGGTGAGCGTCACGGAGTTCGTCACCGACGATGCGACGACGGCGTTCGACGCGTTCAGCACGTCGTAGCCGGTCACGGCGACGTTGTCGGTCGACGCCGTCCAGCTGAGCGTCGCGCCGGTCGCGGTGATGCTCGAGGCGGTGGGCGTACCGGGGGTGGTGGGCGCGACGGTGTCGCTGGTGCCGCCGGAGTAGATCGCCGCCTCCCGGGCGGTCGCCACGATGCCGTTGGCGCCGTTGAAGATGCGCTGGCCCCAGCTCGTCAGGGCGCTCGGGTTGAAGTTCGTGACCATGTCGAGGTACTCGACGCCGCCGCCGTTGCCGCTCCACGACCAGCCGAGGTAGCCGACGCCGCGGGAGACGGCCTGGGCCATGATGGTGTCCTCGTCCGGGTTGCCGTCGGAGTGGTTGAACCCGAACTCGCCGATGACCAGCGGCAGGCCCGCCGTCTGGAAGGCGTCGAGGTACGCCGTGATCTCAGCCGCGGTGTCGAAGACGCCGTACATGTGGATCGAGAAGACCGTGTTGCGGGCCGTGTCGGCGGCGAACACCGAGGCGGCGTTGTCGCGCATCACGAACTGCCAGTCCTGCCCCCAGTTCGGCGCGTCGACCATGATGAGGTGCTGGAAACCGTTGCTGCGCAACCGGGTGATGGCGTTCTTGGTGGCGTCGGTCCACTGGGCGGCGTTGTTGTTGCCGACCGGCTCGTTGCCGATGTTGATGACGACGTAGTCCTCCTGGCCGACGAGGACGCTCTTCAGCCCGATCCAGTAGTCGACCGCCTGGTCCAGCGTGTACGCGCCGCTCTGCTCGCCGTACCCGGTGGTGTCGTGGTTCTCCAGTACGCAGATGAGCTTGCTGGCCTTGCACAGGCTGATGACGTTGGCGACGTCGGAGGCGGCGTTCGGGGTCCAGCGCCCGCCGCTGAGCACTACGCGGAGGGAGTTGGCGCCGAGTGCCTTGATGTTGGCGAAGGAACTGGTCTGGGTGGGGTACCAGGTGTGCGCGTGGGACACGCCGCGCATCACGAAGGTGCTGCCGTTGGCCTCGACGATGTTCCGGCCGCTGATGTGCAGGCCGGTGGCGGCGTACGCGGGCTGGGCCGTCAGCAGAGTGGACGACACGAGGGCGAGCAGGGCGATGCTCGCCAGGGCGACACGTTTCATGTGTGGCCTCGACCTTTCCTGGGCGGGACCTCGCCGGGCGGTGGGAGATCAGGCAAGGGGAGGGGTTCGGGGCTACAGTGTGGCATGGGAGCGCTCCCGCGAACAAGACTCCCGTCAATGCGCTGGATGCGCTGGATGCGCCGGATCAGGGTTCCGGGTCGAACCTTGGCCCAAGATTCGACCCAGATCCGTGATCCAGCGCCGAAGCGGAGGGCGGCCGGGTCCAGCGCCGAAGCAGAGGGCGGGCCGGGGTCCAGCGCCGAAGCAGAGGGCGGGCCGGGGTCCAGCGCGGAATCGGAGGGCGGGCCGGGGGTCCAGCGCCGAATCGGAGGGCGGGTTAGGCGGCGGTGAGGACGGTGCGGAGGTGGTTGAGTACGTGAGTGGTGACGGCGGAGTAGTCGCGCAGGTCGCGGGAGGTCCGGGCCAGCATCAGCGCGCCTTCGGACGCGGCGATCACCAGCGCCGCCAGCGAACGGGCGGTGTCCGGCGCGCAGCCCTCCGACAGCAGCGACCGTTCGACGATGCGCCGCCAGTCGGCGAAGGCCTCCGCCACGATCTCGCGTAGCGGCTCGTCGCCGGACATGTCCAGCGCGACACTGCCGATCGGGCAGCCGCCGCGGAAGTCGCTTTTCTTCAGCCAGGCGGCGGTGGCGGCGAAGTAGCCCGCGACGGCTTCCACGGTCGGACCGTCGGCGGTGCCGGCTGCCATCGCGTCGCGCGTGCGGGCCGCGTACCAGCGCAGTGCCTCGGCCGCGAGCTGCTCCTTGCCGCCGGGGAAGTGGTGGTAGATCGAGCCGCGCGGCGCTCCGGAGCGCGCGAGGACGTCCTGGAAGGAGGTCGCCGCGTAGCCACGCTCGCCGAACAGGAAGGCAGCGGTCTTGATCATCTTTTCGCGGCTGTCGGTCGTCATCTCGCTCCCCTTGACTATGACGGCCATCATAACGCACGATCGCATTATGATGCTCGACATAGAACCGGTGGTGGTGACGGTTCGCGAGGCGACCGCCGCCGATCTCGACGAGGTGCTGGCGATGCATCGCCGCTGCTCACGGGAGAGCCTCTACCGCCGCTACGTCTCCGGCGCGGGCACGCCGCCGGCCGCGCTGCTCGCGAGACTGCTCACGGCGGGCACGATCGTCGCGGTAGCCGGCGGCGGCCTGCACGACGGGCGGCTCGTGGCGATGGCCAGTCTCGTCGGCGACCCGGCGGAGGCCGCCATCCTGGTGGAGGACGCCTGGCAGCGCCGCGGCATCGGGACTCTGCTCGCGCACCGCCTGGCCGTCACAGCCAGTGGGAAGATCCTGGCCCATGTGCTCGCGGGCAACCAGCCGGCCGCGCGGACCATCCGTCGCCTTCAATCCGACGGTACGCTCGGCGCAGCGACCTTCATCGGCCGGGACGGGTCGCTGTTGACCTGGCTCCTGGAAAAGTGAAACGCCGCCGGGGGCAGCCCCGGCGGCGTTTCCTGGTGAATCCTTAGTGGACCGCGATGGGCGGCGGAGCGTCGGTCTGCTCCTGGGCCAGCCGGTCGGTGCCGCTCAGCGTGTGCAGCGGCTTCTCCTTGATGAAGAGCACGGTCAGCAGGGCGAGCACGGCGAACGGCGTACCGATGAGGAACAGGTCGGCCGTCGCGTCGCCGTAGATCTGCTGCACGATCTTCAGGATCGCCGGGTCGAGCGTCTTCAGGTCGGGCACGGCCGCCTCGCCGCCGCCGGCCATCGGCCCGAACTTCTCGGTGAACATGTCCGTCACCCGGTTGGCGAGGACCGCGCCGAGCGCGCTGACGCCGATGGCGCCGCCCATGCTCCGGAAGAACGTCAGCACCGAGGTCGTCGCGCCCAGATCCTGCGCGGGCACGTCGTTCTGGGCGGCCAGCACGAGGTTCTGCATGAGCATGCCGACGCCGACGCCCAGCACCGCCATGTACGCCGACAGCACGACGACGTGCGTGTGCGCGTCGATCCGGCTGAGCAGCAGCATGCCGACCGTCATCACGAGACCGCCGGCCACCAGGAAGATCTTCCAGCGGCCGTACTTGGTGATCAGCTGACCGGCGACGGTCGAGGAGACCAGCAGGCCGAAGATCATCGGCAGGCTCATCAGACCGGCGACCGTCGGCGACTTGCCGAGCGAGATCTGGAAGTACTGCGACAGGAACACGGTGCCGCCGAACATCGCGACGCCGACGAAGATGCTGGTCAGGACGGTGAGGCTGACCGTGCGGTTACGGAAGATGGCCAGCGGCACGATCGGCTCGGCCGCGCGGGCCTCGACGAACACCGCCGCCGCCAGCAGGATCACGCCGGCCCCGACGAGGATCGCCGTCCAGCCGGAGGCCCACTCGAACTTCTGCCCGGCCAGCGTCGACCAGATCAGCAGGGTGGAGACGCCGGCGATGATGAGCAGGGCGCCCAGGTAGTCGATCTTCACCTGGCGGCGGACGACCGGCAGGTGCAAGGTCTTCTGGAGCAGGAAGATCGCGGTCAGGGTGAACGGGACCCCGATCAGGAAGCACCAGCGCCACCCGAGCCAGGAGGTGTCCACCAGGACGCCGCCGATCAGCGGGCCGGCGATGGTGCCGACGCCGAAGACCGCGCCGAAGATGCCGGAATAGCGGCCCAGCTCACGCGGCGGGATCATGGCCGCCATGACGATCATCGCGAGCGCGGTCATGCCGCCCGCGCCGACGCCCTGCACGGCCCGGCTCAGCAGCAGGATCTCGACGTTCGGGGTGAACCCGGCGATGAGCGAGCCGGCCACGAACAGGCCCAGCGACAGCTGGATGAGCAACTTCTTGCTGTAGAGGTCGGCCATCTTGCCCCACAGCGGGACGGTGGCCGTCATCGCCAGCAGTTCGGTCGTGACGATCCAGGTGTAGACCGACTGGCTGCCCTTCAGGTCGGCGATGATGCGCGGAAGCGCGTTCGACACGATCGTGGAGGCCAGGATCGAGACGAACATGCCCAGCATGAGGCCGGACAGCGCCTGCAGCACCTCACGGCGCGACATGGCTTGCGGCGCGGCGCCCGTCTCGGGGGAGTCCGCAGGCGCGGTGGTTGTGGTCATTCTCTTCCTTCTAGTTGTTGCTGAGGGTCAGCCAGCCCGTTGGCCAGGGCTGCGAAAGCTTCGTCCACATAGGCGGCGAGCGGCCGGGAGCCGTCGCCGGCCGCCCAGCGCTGCATCGCGGATCGCAAGGCAGCGCCGGCCACCCCGATCACGAGGGCCGGATAGCCGTCCGCCGGTACGCCGAGGTGCCGGCCGATGACCTCGGCGGCCTGTTGCCCGGTCTTCACGCTGGTCGCGATGAGCCGGGGGAGCATCGAGGGGCTGCGCTCGATGGCGGTGAGCCGCAGCAGCCAGCGGTCCCGATCGGTCTCCATCTCGCCGATGATCGCGGCGAGGGACGCGTGCACGGCGGCGAGCACCGGCAGCTCGGTGAGCACTTCGGTCAGCCGCCGCAACATCTCCTCGGCGGCGGCAGCGTTGTCGTCGAGGACGGCGTCGTCCTTGGCGGGGAAGTAGTTGAAGAACGTCCGCGAGGAGACGCCGACCTCGGCGCAGATCTCCTCGACGGTGACGTGTTCGAGGCCCCGTTCGGCGGCGAGCCGGAGCGTCACGGTGAGCAGCGCCTCACGGGTCTGCTGCTTCTTGAGATCGCGACGGCCCAGCGACGGCTTCGGCGGGGTGATGGACACCCCGCCGAAGCTACAAGTGATCTTTCAGTCTCTGCAAAGTGTTTTCCGGTGACGAGCGGCACACTTGCGGCCGGCTCCCAGCCGGTTCAGAGCTTCGCCAGGTACGCGTCCAGCGCCTCGTAGGACTGCCGGGCTCCGGTCTCCATGCCGGAGGCGATCATGCCGTCCCGGTCTTCCTGGCTCATGAACATGGACGTCGTCGTGACGAGCGTCTTGCCGCCCTCCTCGGTCATCACCATGGTGTCGGTGGCGATGTGGCCGGGCAGGCCCTCCCATTCGAAGGTCTGCACGACCTTCTCGTTCGGGACCAGCTCCAGGATCTCGCCCCGGAACGCCTCGTCACCCTCGGGCGCGTGTTCGACGAAGCGGTAGCGGCCGCCGACGCGGGCGTCCATCTCGATCGTCATCGGATTGCCCCGGCCCCACCAGTGCTTCAGGTGCTCGGGATCGGTGAAGGCGGCCCAGACCAGCTCGCGGGGAGCGTCGAAGACGCGGGTCATGACGATCTCACGGTCGCCGCGCGGGGCCACCTGGAAAACGGCGTTCTCGGACATCTCACTTCTCCTTCGGTGTCTGCTGGAGTTCCTGCAGGTAGTCGTCGAGCCGGTCGTAGCGCGCCTCCCAGAAGCGCCGGTAGGTCTCTACCCATTCGGTGACGTCCCGCAGCGGAGCCGGCGCCAGCCGGCAGGGCCGCCATTGAGCGTCACGACCCCGGGTGATCAGCCCGGCCTGCTCCAGCACCTTCAGATGCTTGGAGACCGCCTGGAGGCTGATCGGGAACGGTTCGGCCAGCTGGTTCACGGTCGCGTCGCCCTCGGCGAGCCGGGCGAGGATGGCCCGTCTCGTCGGGTCGGCGAGCGCCGCGAACACCGTGCTGAGCTGATCCACCGCGACCACCTTATTCAACCGATCGGTTAATCAACCGATGAGTTGAGTATGGGCCCGGCGGCGTACGCGTGTCAACCGGATCCGGGAAATCGGATGGTTCGCCGCGACGCCGGGCGCAACTCTCGGTACGTTGGCCAGGTGACCGAGGTGCCCGAGGCCGACCGCCAGGAACAGGACCTCCCCGTCGTGTTCGACGACTTCGACGAGGACGACGACGCCGTGGAGCCGGCGATCGGCGACGACGTGCCCGAGGCCGACGCCGTCGAGCAGGCCCAGGTCGTTCCGCTGGACGACGACTACGAGTAGTCGCAAGCGAGCACGAGTAGTCCGGTCACATTCGCGCCGCTCCGTTCGTCATGGTGATGAACGGAGAGGAAGAATGTGATCATGAACGACACCGAATGGCTCGCCGGCGAATTCGAGGGACACCGCTCGCACCTCCGCGCGGTCGCGTACCGGATGCTGGGGTCGCTGACCGAGGCCGACGACGCTGTTCAGGAAGCCTGGATCCGGCTCAACCGGTCCGACGCCGCCGAGGTACGCAATCTGGGCGGCTGGCTGACCACCGTGGTCGGCCGAGTGTGCCTGGACATGCTGCGCTCGCGTACCTCCCGCCGGGAGGAGTCGCTGGACGTGCACGTGCCCGATCCGATCGTGGCCCCGGCCGACGGCGTCGACCCGGAGCAGGAGGCGATGCTCGCCGACTCGGTCGGGCTGGCCCTTCAGGTCGTGCTCGACACCCTCACCCCGGCCGAGCGCCTGGCCTTCGTGCTGCACGACATGTTCGCGCTGCCGTTCGACGACATCGCCCCGATCGTCGGCCGGGCGCCGGACGCGACGCGGCAGCTCGCCAGCCGCGCCCGGCGGCGGATCCAGGGTGGCGCCCCGGCTCCCGATCGCGACCTGGCCCGGCAGCGCGAGGTGGTCGAGGCGTTCTTGGCGGCCTCGCGGAGCGGCGACTTCGAGGCGCTGGTGGCGCTGCTCGACCCCGACGTGGTGCTCAGGGCGGACTACGGCGCGGCCCCGTTCGACGTGGCCCGGCTCGTGCGCGGGGCCGAGGCGGTCGCCCGCCAGGCGCTCATGTTCTCGAAGATGGCCCAGTACGCCCGCCCGGCGCTGGTCAACGGGGCGATGGGCGTGATCAACATCCCGCCGTCCGGCCAGCTCTACGGGGTCATGGGGATGACCGTCGTCGACGGGCGGATCGTCGCGATCGACATCCTCGCCGACCCGGAGCGGCTGGCGAGCCTCGACGTCTCCGACTTCATCGCCGATCTCCCGGAGTGAGGCGCGGCTTCCGGAGTGAGGCGCGGCTTCCGGAGTGAGGCGCGGCTTCCGGAGTGAGGCGCGGCTTCCGGATCGAGGCCGAAGAAAGTCCGGGCGGATGTCGTATCCCGGGTCCGTCGTGCGACGCCTTGGTGAAGACTCACGACTGGAGGCGATCATGGCGAGCCCGCTGAACGAGAAACTCACCGCCGCGATGACCGGCCGGGTGGCCCGAGGGGAGCTGCCCGGCCTGGTCACCGCCCTCGCGTACGGGGACGACGTCGAGGTGACGGCGACGGGCGACACCGCCTTCGGCGGTACTACGATGCGGACGGACACGGTCTTCCGGATCGCGTCGCTGACGAAGCCCGTCCTGGCGGCGGCCACGATGCTGCTCGTCGAGGACGGCACGATCGCCCTCGACGAGCCGGTCGACCGGCTGCTTCCCGAACTGGCCGCCCGGCGGGTGCTGCGTACGCTCGACGCGCCGCTCGACGACACGGTCCCGGCCGAGCGGCCGATCACGGTGGAGGACCTGCTCACCTTCCGGCTCGGGCACGGGATGATCACCGAGCCGTCGTTCCAGCCCGCGTACCCGGTCATCGAGGCGGCCCGGGACGCTGAGCTGGTGCTGGACGTGCCCGATCCGCGTACGCCGCTGGACCCGGACGAGTGGATCCGGCGGTTCGGCGAACTGCCCCTGATGGATCAGCCCGGTACGCGCTGGCGCTACAACACGGGGACGCTGGTGCTCGGCGTACTCGTGGCGCGGGCGGCCGGAAAGCCGCTGGGGGACTTCCTCGCCGAACGGCTCTTCGCGCCGCTGGACATGACCGACACCGGATTCTGGCTGCCCGAGGAGGCGGCGCACCGCATTCCGGCGGCCTACATGAGCGACCTGCAGGGTGGACCGTTGCAGGAGTCGCCGCTGTCGCGTGCGGCTGAGTGGACGCGACCGCCCGCCTTCCCGTCCGGCTCGGCCGGGCTGCTCTCCACCGCACCGGACCTGCTCGCCTTCGCCCAGATGCTGCGCCGGAACGGCGATGGGCTGCTGTCGGCCGACTCCGTCCGCCGGATGACGACGAACCACCTCACCCCCGAACAACTCGGCTCGGCGGGGCTGCTGCTGGGCGGCCGGGGCTGGGGCTACGGCATGTCGGTCACGGTGGCGCCGGACGATGCCACGGACACCCCCGGACGCTATGGCTGGGAAGGTGGTTCCGGCACGGTGTGGTTCACCGATCCCCACCGTGATCTGATCGGGATCGCCCTGAGCCAGGTCGCCGACTTCTACCTCCTGGGTGGCACGGCCGAGTTCACCCGGCTCGCGTACGCCCGCTGAGCGGACGCCGCACGGGCGACATCTGGGGAGTCGTCACCGGGGTGCGCGCGACAGTGCGTTGATCATGGACTTTCCGGTCACGACACACCGGCGAGACCACAGTTAACGACCTGATGCGTAATTCTTCATGATCAACGCTTGACAACATGAAGGGCCGCGCGGATACATGCAGATGTGTCGTCAACATGGGCCCGCGCG
>NZ_JBFBAZ010000163.1:0-15702 GCF_040682475.1 Hamadaea sp. NPDC051192 | reverse complement strand
GCTCCGCCGCCGCTCCACCGCCGCTCCGCCGCTCCGCCGCCGCTCCGCCGCTCCGCCGCCGCTTCGCCGCGTTGATCATGGAGTTAACTGTGGTCTCGACGGCGTGCCGAGGGGGCAAACCCCATGATCAACGCGGCCGCCTCCGGCTAGAGGGTGCCGTCGGTGAGTTGCCGGCGGATCTCCCGCTTGAGCACTTTGAGGCTCGGTCCCATCGGCAGCTCGCTCGCGAGCCGCACCCGGCGGGGGTACTTGTGCTTGCCGAGTTGCTCCCGGGACCAGGCGAGCAGGTCTTCCTCGGTGACCGCCACGTCGGGCGCGGCGACCACGACCGCCACGACCTCCTCGCCCAGCGCGTCGTCCGGTACGCCGACCACGGCGACCTGAGCGACGGCGGGATGCCGGGCCAGCACCTCTTCGACCTCGCGGGGGTAGACGTTGAACCCGCCCCGGATGATCAGGTCCTTCTTCCGGTCGACCACCCGGATGAAGCCTTCTTCGTCCTTCGTGCCGAGGTCGCCGCTGCGGAACCAGCCGTCGACCACGGCCCGTTCGGTCTCCTCGGGCTTGCCGAGGTAGCCCGCGAACACGTTGTGCCCGCGGATCACGATCTCGCCCAGTTCACCGGTGGGCAGCAGCTCGATCCGCTCGTCGACCTCCGCGCGAGCGATCTCCACCTCGACGCCCCAGATCGGGTGGCCGATCGTGCCGGGGCGCGTACCGAAGTGGGGTTGGTTCGTCGTCGCCGTCGGGGAGGTCTCGCTCAGCCCGTACCCCTCGTAGATGGTGGTCTGGAAGACCTCCGTGAACTTCTCCAACACCGCCACCGGTAGCGAAGCTCCGCCGGACACGGTGATCCGCAACTCCGGCAGGCGCTCGCGACCGGCCGCCGCCTCCAGCAGCCCGATGTACATCGTCGGTACGCCGTGGAACACCGTCACGTCCTCGGCCAGCATCAGGTCGATCGCCGCCGCGCCGCTGAACCGGGCCAGCAGGACGAGGGTCGCGCCGAGCCGGAAGGTGCCGTTCATGCCGACGGTCTGCCCGTACGTGTGGAACAGCGGCAGGCAGCCGAGGACCACGTCGGTGGGCCGCGCGTCGTTGGCGTCGAACACGTTGACCGTCGCGTTCATCACCAGGTTGAGGTGGGTGAGCAGGGCGCCCTTGGGCGATCCGGTGGTGCCGCTGGTGTAGAAGACGACCGCGACGTCCTCGGCCTGCCGCGAGACGAAGGTGGGCAGCGGCTCCGTCGCCAGCTCCTCGAGCCGCCGCGGCGCGTCCTGTTTCGCCGAGGCGGATCCGACCGTCACCACGGGCACACCCGCCGCCCAGGCGGCCTCGGCCGCGACGCCGAGCAACGCCGTGTGGCAGATGAGCAGGTCGGCTCCGCTGTCGCGCAACACGTACGCCATCTCCTGGGCGTTCAGCAGCAGGTGCACGGGGACGACCACGGCACCGGCCGCGAGCACCCCGTAGTACGCGCGCGGGAAGTCCACCGTGTTCGGTACGGCGACGGCGACGGTCTTGTCCGGGCCGATGCCGAGATCGCGCAGCGCGGCGGCGTACGTGAGCGCCTCCCGCCACAGTTGGGAGTAGGTGACCCGGTGCGGGCCGTCGACGACGGCGACCTTGTCCGGATAGCGGCGGGAAGCCTCGGCGAGGACGCTCGCCAATGAGAGGGACGTCATGGGATGGGCCTTTCCGATCAGAACGCGCTGACTCCCGTCAGCGCCCGGCCGATGATGAGGTGCTGGATCTGGCTGGTGCCCTCGTAGAGGGTGGTGACCCGGGCGTCCCGCAGGTACTTGGCGACCGGGTATTCGTCGATGTAGCCGTATCCGCCGAAGACCTGCAGGGCGTTGTTGGCGGCCCGGACGGCGGCCTCGCTGGCGAACAGTTTCGCGGCCGACGCCTCGGTCTCGAACGGCACGCCGCGGTCGATCAGGTCGGCGACCCGCCACACGAGCAGCCGGGCCGCGTCGGCGTCGATCGAGATCTGCGCGAGCAACTGCTGGACGAGCTGGTGTCCGGCGATCGGGCGGCCGAACTGCTGCCGGTCGCGGGCGTACGCGACGGCCGCCTCCAGGCAGCCCCGGGCGATGCCGACACACCCGGCCCCCAACGACATCCGGCCCTTGGCCAGGGCGGCCATCGCGATCGCGAAGCCCTTGCCCTCGTCGCCCAATCGGGCGGCGTCGGGGACGCGTACGCCGTCGAAGGTCAGCTCGGCCGTGGCCTGGCCGCGGAGGCCGAGCTTGCCGTGGATCTCCCGGCGGGCGAACCCGGGCAGGCCCGTCTCGACGAGGAACGCCGTGATGCCCTTGCGGCCGGGTTCGCCGGTCCGGGCGAAGACCAGTGCGACGTCGGCCCAGGTGCCGTTGGTGATGAAGGTCTTGCCGCCGGTCAGCACCCAGTCGCCGCCGTCGCGGACGGCCCGGGTGCTCAGCGCGCCCGCGTCGGAGCCCGTGTCCGGTTCGGTCAGCCCGAAGCAGCCGATGGCCTCGCCGGAGCAGAGCCGGGGCAGCCACTGCGCCTTCTGCTCGGCCGTCCCGTACGCGTCGACGGTCTTGGCGACGAGGCCCAGCGACACGGAGACGATCCCCCGCACGGACGAGTCCCCCCGCCCCAGCTCCTCCATCACCAGGCAGTACGCCAGATGGTCGCCGCCGGAGCCGCCGTGCTCCTCGCCGACGGTCAGCCCCAGGAAGCCGAGTTTGCCCAGTTCGCCGACGATGGCGAGGTCGACGGCCTCGCGCCGATCCCAGTCGCGCGCGTTCGGGATGATCTCGCGGTCGACGAAGCGGGCGGCGAGGTCCCGGAGATCGACGTGGTCCGCGGTGAGCCGGAAGTCCATGGCGATAAACTAGCGCTGTAAGTTTTCCGCCGTCCAGACCCCGGCCCGATACAGTTCAGCCAACGGATCACGGGAGGACGTCCATGGCCAGGCCCCGCACGGCTCTGCTGAGCCGCGAACGCATCGTGGCCGCCGCGCTGGCGCTCGTCGACGCGGAGGGGCTCGACGCGCTCTCCACCCGCCGCCTCGCGACCGAGCTGGGCGTACGCGGCCCGTCGCTGTACAACCACTTCCCCACCAAGGACGAGATCCTCGACGCGGCGGCGGACGCCGTGATCGAGCAGGTCGACACGTCCTTCTTCGGGCGGTACGACTGGCGGGTCGCCCTGCGGCTGTGGGGCCGCTCGTATCGGGACGCCCTGGCCGCCCACCCGAACATCGTCCCCTTCCTCGCCCAGGGGCCGGGCCGGCGGCCGGCGGCCCTGGCCATGGCCGACGCGGTCTACGGCGGCCTCGTCGACGCGGGCTGGCCGCACGCGCGGGCGACCCACATCGGCGCGCTCATGCGCTATCTCGTCGCCGGCTCGGCGCTCGGCTCGTTCGCCAGGGGCTTCGTCGAGGACCCGGAGTTCTACGACGGCCGATACCCGCACCTGAGCCAGGCGCACCTGCTCGCCGAGCACCAGAAGAGCGTCGACGAGGGCGCCTTCGCGCTGGGGCTGGACGCGTTGCTCACCGGCCTGAGCGCGGAGTACGAGCGGATCATCGGCCCGCTCCCGCCCCTCCCCGCCTACCCCTGACCCTGAGTGCAGGGGGTTGCCGGGTGGAAACCGCGCCGCTACGGTAAAACTTCCACTGATAGTTAAGAGGGGCGACATGGCGCGCGCGGACTTCACTCCGGCCGATCGCGGCGAGCTTTACATCGGCGGGCGGTGGCGACCCGCTCAGGGCGGCGGGTCCATCGCCGTCGAGGATCCGTTCACCGAGCGGGTCGTCGCGCACGTCCCCGCGGGTACGCCCGCCGATGTGGACGAAGCGGTGGCGGCGGCGAGAAGCGCGTTCGAGTCGTGGGCCGCGCTGTCCCCGCAGCAGCGCTCGGACTACCTGCGAAAGCTGCACGACAGCCTGGCCAAGCGCGCGGACGAGATCGCCACCACCGTGACCGGCGAACTGGGTACGCCGATCAAGGTGTCCGCCCGGGTGCAGACCGGCCTGCCGTTGACCGTCCTCGACGGGTACGTGCGAATGGCCGCGACGCCGCAGCCGGAAGTGGAGGTCGGGAACTCCCTGATCCTGCGCGAACCCGTCGGCGTCGTCGGCGCGATCACCCCGTGGAACTATCCGCTCCACCAGGTCATGGCCAAGGTGGCCGCCGCCCTTGCCGCCGGGTGCACCGTCGTGCTCAAGCCCAGCGAGCTGACTCCGCTGGTGGCGTACCTGTTGTTCGACGCGGTGCACGAAGCCGGGCTGCCGCCGGGCGTGGCCAACCTCGTCCCGGGCACCGGATCGGAGGTGGGCGCGGCGATCGCGGGCCACTCCGATGTGGACATGGTGTCGTTCACCGGCTCGACCGCGACCGGCCGCCGGATCAGTCACCTGGCCGCCGACCGGATCGCCAAGGTCTCCCTGGAACTGGGCGGCAAGTCCGCCAACGTGATCCTGGACGACGCCGAGCTGGGGCGCGCGGTGAAGGTCGGGGTGGCCAACGCCTTCCTCAACGCCGGTCAGACGTGCACCGCGTGGACCCGGATGCTCGTCCCGGCCACCCGGTACGCCGAAGCGCTCGACCTGGCCGCGCAGGCGGCGTCGGCGTACGCGATGGGCGATCCGTTCGAGGAGACGACCCGGCTCGGTCCGCTCGCCAGCGCGGCGCAGCGGCAACGAGTCCACGGCTTCCTCCGGCAAGGCCGCGAGGAGGGTGCGACCGCGATAACGCCGGAGGGCGTACCGGATCGGGGGTATTTCGTGGCGCCGACCGTGCTCGCCGACGTCGATCCGAAGTCGACGGTCGCGCAGGAGGAGATCTTCGGCCCCGTGCTCGCCGTGATCCCGTTCGGCGACGACGACGAGGCGGTCGCCATCGCCAACGACTCACGCTACGGCCTGGCCGGCGCGGTGTGGTCGGGTGATCCCGACCGGGCGCTGGCGGTCGCGCGGCGAATGCGTACCGGCGCGGTCGACGTCAACGGCGCCTCGTTCAACCCGCTGGCCCCGTTCGGCGGCTACAAGCAATCCGGCCTCGGCCGCGAGCTCGGCGTCTTCGGCCTGGAGGAGTTCCAGCAGGTCAAGGCGGTGCAGCGATGACCCGGGCCGTCATCTTCCGCGACCAGGTCACGATCGAGGAGATCACCCTGCCCGAGGTCGGTCCCGGCCTGGCCCGGGTCCGCGTCACCGCGGCGGGCGTCTGCCACACCGACCTCTCGATGATCAACGGCACGCTCGCCCCGACCTTCCCGCTGGTCCTCGGGCACGAGGCGGCCGGGGTGGTCGAGGAGGTCGGCCCCGGCGTCACCCGGGCCAAGCCCGGCGATCACGTCGTGCTCAACTGGTCGCCCGCCTGCCGCACCTGCTGGTACTGCACCCACGGCGAGCCGTGGATCTGCGAGACCTCCGGCATCCCGTCCTTCCCGGGCGGCTTCGCGGGCGACGGCACCCCGCTCAACCTCACGCTCGGTCTCGGGTCCTTCGCCGAGCAGGTGGTGGTACGCGAAGAGGCGCTGATCGGCGTACCGGAAGGGGTGCCGGCGGAGCAGGCGGCGTTGCTGGGGTGCGCCGCGTTGACCGGGGTCGGCGCGGTCCAGAACACCGCCGGAGTGCGGCCCGGCGATTCGGTGGTGGTGCTGGGGCTGGGCGGCGTCGGCTTGTCCGTCGTCCTCGCCGCGCGAGCGGCCGGGGCCGATCCGGTGATCGCCGTCGACCTCACCGAGGCCAAGCGCTCGCTCGCGCTGGCGGCCGGGGCCACCGATTTCCTGCTGAGCGACGACGCGTTGATCAAGGCGGTCCGCGTACGCACTGGCGGCCGGGGCGCGGACCACGCCTTCGAGTGCGTCGGCCGGTCCGCGAGCATCACCGCGGCTTGGAAGAGCACCCGCCGGGGTGGCCGGGTGACGGTGGTGGGCATCGGCAAGCGCGACGACGTCGTCGGACTGTCCGCATTGGACATTTTCCACTCGGCCCGGACGCTGCGGTCGTCCGTCTACGGCTCAGCCGATCCCGATCGGGACCTGCCGGGCCTGGCCGCCGCGGTGCTGGCCGGCGAGCTGGATCTCCGGCCGCTGATCAGCCATCGGATCGGCCTCGACGAGGTGCCTGCCGCGCTGGAGCGGCTGGGCCGGGGCGAGGGCGCGCGCTCGGTAGTGCTGTTCTAACGCAGGCTGTTGGTGATCGCCGCGGCGAGCAGGGCCGACACCGTCCGGGTCAGTACGCCCCGGGCGGCGTCGAGGTCGAGGCCCAGCTCGTCGCGCAGCATCGACCAGGAGGCCCAGGTGCTCGCGACGACCAGGGCCTGGAGGAGCTGACCGCCACCGGGTCCGGCCAAGGCCAGCTCGGTCGCGAAGACCTCCTCGATCTCGGCCCGGACCAGCGCGATGGCCTTGACCCGGTTCTCTTTCAGCTGAGCGGAGAACGGTTCGCGCAACGCGGCCGCCCGCGCACACGGCGCGAGCATCTCCAGCATCCGCGCCCGCTGCTCGCAGTACGCCTCGATCCGCTGCGGCAGCGGCAGCCCCGATTCGATGGGCCGATGCGCGGCCGCCTGCCGTTCGGCGAGCTTCTCCCCGGACGCGGCGAACAACGCCTCCATGTCTTTGAAGTTCGTCCAGAGCGCCCGGAGCGAGATCCCGGCCCGCTCGGCGATCCGTTCGCCGGTCGGACGCAGGTCGCCCGTGCCGATCAAAGCCAAGTGGGCGTCCACGATCGCGGCCCGGGTCCGCTCGGCCCGCAGCGTCCGGCCGTCGACCCGGCCGGTGGTGGTCTCGACGCCGGTCATCCGTGCAGTCTAGATCGGGCGACGCCGGGACCCGGGGCACTGCCCGGATCCCGGCGAGCGAACCCGTCAGGCGGTGGGGACGCCGTTGGCGGGCGGGGTGGCGGGCGTTCCGGCGTACTCCTTCACCGGGGCGTCGGCCTCGTCGGTCTCGTAAGTGGGACCGAAGAACTGCTGCACTCCAGCCGACACCTTCACCATGCGCTCACCGCCGTAGCCGGAGTGGTCGCCCTTGGCGTACCGGAGCGGGGCGAGGCCCGGACCCTGGTAGCCGCCCTTCTCGACCGCGGCGAGCAGCGCCTCCCGGCTGAGGTCCTTCCCGGCGGCCTGAAGCACCTGCACGAACAGGTACGCCACCGACATGCCGTAGATGACGTTGCCGTCGAACTCGGCGCCGCCGCCGTAGTCCTTGTTGACCTTCTGGAACAGCTGGATCCAGGGGTCGTTCGCGTCGAACATCAGCGGCAGGTAGTTCGCGCCGAGCAGCCCTTCGGTCAGGCCCTTGGCCTCGCCGAGCAGCTTGGCCAGGGTGGGCAGGTCGCCGCCGACGTTGGAGACGACGAACTGCGGCTTGTAGGACAGGCGGGCGGCGGTGCCGAGGGCGAGCGCGGTGAAGCCGGGCACCGTGGCCAGGATGACCACCTGGCAGCCGGCCGTCTTGAACGCGCCGATCTGCGGGGCGACGTTGGTGTTGGTGACCACGTAGGTCTCCTTGGCGGTGACGCCGTCCTTGCCGAGCACTTTTTCGACGCCGGCCAGGCTGTCCGTGCCGAAGTCGTCGCTCTGCCCGAGGAAGCACGTCTTCTGCCCGGCGAAGTTGCTCTTCACGTAGTTCGCGAGGATCTTGCCCTCGACGGTGTAGTCCGGGTTGAAGCCGAACGTGCCCGGATACTTGTCGGGCTGGTCCCAGCTGCGGCTGCCGGAGGCCACGAACAGGTCCGGCACCCGGTTGGTCTTCAGGAAGTCGAGCACGCCCGAGTGGGTCGGCGTGCCGAGTCCGTTGAGGATCGCGAACACCTTGTCCTGCAAGACGAGCTGCCGCACGACCTGCTGGGTGTTGGCCGGGTTGTAGCCGTCGTCCATGACCTTGTAGGTGATCTTGCGACCGTTCACCCCGCCGTTGGCGTTGACGAAGTCGAAGTACGCCTTGCTCGCCGGCGCGATCTTCGAGTAGCCCGCCGACGCGGGTCCGGTCAGCGGCATGTGCGTACCGACGACGATCTCGGTGTCGGTCACACCGGGAACCGCCGCCTTGCCCCCGCCGCCCTGGTCGTCGGAGCTGCACGCGACGGTGGCGGCGAACAGCGAGACGCATACGGCGAGAGCGAGACCGCGCTGTGCTATGCGATGCATGAGGCACCGACCTTTCATCTTCGAAGGGGACTTTTCGAGGGACCGGCTACGGCAGGAGCCGGCGGACGACGCCCTGAACACCGCCGGGCGCGGCGATCATGACGACGATCAAGGTCAGGCCGAACACGGCCAGCGGCAGGTTGCCCTCCAGCCGCTGGGCGGCGGCCGGACTGAGCGTGAGGCTCGCGACGATCGTGTGGGTGAGGTCGGGCAGCACCACGAGCAGCAACGCTCCCCAGACCGCGCCCGCGAGCCGGCCGAGGCCGCCGACCACCACCGCCATGAGCAGGAACAGCGACAAGGTCAGCGAGTACGCCCCCGGCGACACGCTCTGGGTGAGGACCGCGAGGAGCCCGCCGCCGAGACCGGCGCATCCCGCGCTCACCACGAACGCGAGCACCTGCGTACGCGCGACGTCGATCCCGGCCAGCCGGGCGGCCACCTCGTCGTCCCGGACCGCCCGCAGCGAGCGGCCGAATCGGCTGCGGAGCAGGTTCGCCAGCAGCAGCATCACGAGCAGCGCGCCGGCCAGGGCCAGCCAGGCCTGCCAGCGTTCCAGCGGGAAGTCGTAGCCGAGTCCGGCGGGCGGCGGGTCGAGGTAGACGCTCAGGCCCTGGTCGCTGTGGAAGACCCCGGCCCACACCGTGGTGACGGCGGGCAGCGCGACGGCGACGGCCAGCGTCACGCCGGCCAGGTAGGGTCCCCGCAACCGGGCGGCGGCGAGTCCCACGATCAGGCCTCCGACGAGGGCGGCCAGCACGCCCAGCGCCAACGACAGCACCAGTACGCCGTTGCCGGTGAGCCCGGCGTCGGCAAGGCGGTTCTGGCTCAGCGCCACGGCGTACGCCCCGACGGCCATCACCGCGCCGTGCCCGAGCGACAGCTGCCCGCTCAGTCCGACCAGGATGGTCAGCCCGGCCGTGGCGCACAGGTACGCCGCCGCCGTGGCGAGCTGGTAGTTCCGGAACGGCGGCAGCGCGTACGTGACCGCGAGGAGCGCGGCCGCCGCGATCGCCGTCCACATCAGATGACGGACCAGTGTGGTCATACGGCCCTCGTTCGGACGCCGGCGAACAGCCCACCGGGACGGATCAGGAGCACCGCCAGCAGCAGGGCGAGCGTCGCGATCGGCGTGACGTCGCTGCCCAGGTATCCGGCGGCGTAGGACAGGACGAGCCCGACGGCCAGGCCGCCGACGACCGCGCCGATCGGGCTGTCCAGGCCGCCCACGACCGCGGCCGTGAACGACGAGACGAAGACCATGTCCATGGTGTTCGGGTGCAGGCCGAGTTCGGTCGGGACGACGAGCATCCCGGCGAGCGCGCCGACCGCGGCGGCCAGCGCCCAGCCGAAGGTGAGCAGCCCGGCCACGTTGACGCCGAGCAGCCGCGAGACCTCCGGGGCGAACGCCGCCGAGCGCATCCGCAGGCCGGTCGACGTCCGCGTGAACAGCAGCGCCAGCAGCACGACCAGCAGCAGCACCGCGCCGAGGACGAACAGGTCGTACCGCGAGAGCAGGGCGACCCCGCCGACGGTGATCCCCGTCCGGCTGAACGGGGTCTCGACCGGCCGGAACTCGTTGCCGTAGAGCGCGCCGAGGATCGCCTGCAACAGCAGGACCAGCCCGAGCGCCACGATCACCGAGTTCAGCGGGGAGGTGTGCGGCACGAACCGCATCACGACGCGCTCGATCCCGGCCCCCAGGACCAGTCCGGAAGCGAGCGCGGCCGCGAAGCCCAGCCAGTACGACCCGGTCGCCTGGGTCACGCTGTAGGCGGCGTACACCGTGGCGACCGCCATCGCGCCCTGGGCGAAGTTGACGATCCGGGCGGCGCGCCAGATCAGCACCACCGCCAGCGCGAACGCCGCGTAGACCGCGCCCTTGGCGAGGCCGTCGACGGTCAGGAACAGAAAACGATCCATGTCAGAACCCCAAGTACGCGTGCCGCAGCCCGGCGTCGTCGCGCAGCTGAGCGGCGTCGGCCGCGGCGACGACCCGGCCGAGGGACAGGACGACCCCCTGGTCGGCGACGGACAAGGCGCTGCGGACGTTCTGCTCGACGAGGAGCACGGCCAGCCCGGTCTCGTCGCAGAGCCGCCGGAGCAGCGCCATGATCTGAGCGGTGATCCGGGGCGCCAGGCCGAGCGAGGGCTCGTCCAGGAGCAGCAGCCGGGGACGGGCGACCAGGGCCCGGCCCAAGGCCAGCATCTGCCGTTCGCCGCCGGACAGCTGATGTCCGGCGTGCCGGCGACGCGCCGCCAAGGCCGGGAACAGCTCGTAGACCTCGTCCTGGGCCAGCCGGGCGTCGCGGCGGTCGGCCCGCCACACGCCGCCGAGCCGCAGGTTCTCCTCGACCGTCAGCTCGGCCACGACGCCCCGGCCCTCGGGGACGTGGGCGAGGCCGAGGCGTACCACCCGTTCCACCGGGACTCCGGCGAGCGAGCCGCCGTCGAACCGGATGGTCCCGCCGGCCGGGCGCAGCAGCCCGGACAGGGTACGCAGCAGCGTCGTCTTGCCCGCGCCGTTGGCGCCGAGCACCGTCACGATCGTGGCAGGCGGGACGGTCAGGTCGACGTCGTGCAGGACCGGCGCGGCGCCGTAGCCGACGACGAGACCCTCCACCTGAAGCAGCGTCATGCGGTCCTGCCTTCCAGCGTCGGACCCAGGTACGCCTCGGCCACGGCCGGGTCGTCGCGGACCGTCTCGGGCGGGCCGACGGCGATGAGGCGGCCGAAGTCGAGCACGGCGACCTCGTCGCAGACCGACATCACGAAGTCCATGTGGTGTTCGACGAGCATCACCGAGTGGCCGCCGCCGTCCCGGCCGGGCAGGGCCACGACCAGCTCCGCCAGTTCGGCGATGTCCTCCGCGCCGAGGCCGCCCGCCGGTTCGTCGAGCAGCAGCAGCCGGGGGTGGGCCGCGAGCGCGCGGGCGAGCGCGACCTTCTTGCGTACCGGGTAGGGCAGGGCGGCGGGCTCCGCCTGGGCGTGCTCGGCGATGCCGAACCGCATCAGCAGCGCCATGGCCTCGTCGCGCAGCCGCCGCTCGTCCCGGTCGCTGCGAGGCAGCCCCAGCAGCGCGCTGGTGAAACCGGATCGCGCCGTATGCGTGGCGCCCGCCATCACGTTCTCCACGACGGACAGTCCGGCGAACAGGCCGACGCCCTGCAGGGTGCGCCCGATGCCGAGCGCGGCCAGCCGGTGCGGGCGCGGCCGCAGCGTACGCCCGCCGAACCGGAGTTCGCCGCGCGTCGGCCGGACGAAGCCGCAGATCACGTTGAACAGCGTGGTCTTCCCCGCCCCGTTGGGCCCGATCACGCCGACGACCTTGCCGGGCGGCACGGTCAGCCGGACGTCCTCCAGGGCGGTCAACCCGCCGAACTGGACGGTGACGCCGTCGAGCGTGAGGCCGTGCGGTTCCTCGTCCATCGTCACCGTCCCTTCGCCGGGTTACCGGCAAGTATTTACACTCGGAGTGTACGTTTCTCGGCCGCCACGTCAATAGGCTCAGGAAGTGGTCAAGCGGACGGCAGATCGACCAGTTCGGCCAGGCGCGCCCGGTGCACGTCGGCCGCCCCGTACGCCAAGGCCGCCGAGCGGGCGCGCTTGAGGTAGAGATGCGCCGGGTGTTCCCAGGTCATCCCGATCCCGCCGTGCAGCTGTACGCACGCCTCCGCCGCCTCGACCGCGACCCCGGAGCAGTGCGCCTGAGCCAAGGCGGCCGCGAGGTCCACCTCCGACTTCTCCGCGACGGCCGAGGCGGCGTACCGGGCGACCGCGCGCGCCTGCGTCACCGCGACCCATACGTCGGCCAGCCGATGCTTGACGGCCTGGAACGACCCGATCGGCCGGCCGAACTGGTACCTGGCGCGGGCGTGCTCGACCGTCGTGTCCAAGCACCACTCCGCCACGCCGACCTGCTCGCTGGCCAGCAGGGCCGCCCCCGCGAGCAGCGCGTCCCGGACCGCCGTCTCGGCGTCGGACCCTTCGGCCAGCAGCCGTCCGGGTGTGCCGTCGAAGCTCAGGTCGCACAGCCGGCGGGTCTCGTCCAACGACGTGCACTGCTCTCGGCGTACCCGTCGAGCTTCGACGGCGAACAGTCCGGAACCCGCGGGGACCAGCAGGATCTCCGCGGTGATCGCGTCCGCCACGGCCCGGACCGAGCCGGTGAGCCGGTCCCCCGCCGCCGTGACAGTGGGCGACCAGGGGCCGGACGGCGGACCGGCGAACGGCACCGCCAGCGCGACCGGGCGCTCTCCCGCGGCGAGACCGGCGAGGAGGTCCGGCTCGCCGCAGGAGAGCAGCGCCGTGCCCGCAACCACGGCGCAGCCCAGATAGGGCACGGGTGCGACGGCCCGGCCCAGTTCTTCGAGGACCACGGCGGCCTCCCGCGGGCCCGCGCCCGCGCCGCCCGACTCCTCGGGGACGAGCAGCCCGGCCAGGCCCATGTCGGCGAGGCGGCGCCAGAGATCGGCGTCCACCGAGTCGTCGCGCTCGATCCGAGCCGCCGGATCGCTGTGCTGCCGCAGCATCGCGCGCAGCTCGGCACGCAGTTCACTTTCCACTTCGGAATAGAGCAGCCCGGTCATCGCGGCAGCTCCCGCCACGCGAGGGCCAGATCGGCGCGGGGTTCGGCGGGCAGCCCAAGCACCCGCTCGCCGATGATCGTGCGCAGAATCTCCGAGGTACCGCCCTCGATCGACGAGCCGCGCGCGCGGAGATATCGATGCGTCGCGGTGCGGAGCGGGAACTCCGGCTGCGGCCCGCGATCCTGCCGCCACTCGTCGTGCCGCAGCGCGGCCTCCGCGAGCAACTCCAGCTCCAGGCCGGTGATCTCCTGCAGGAGGCCGGCGAAGGCCAGCTTGACCGCCGAGCCCTCCGGCCCCGGCTCGCCCACCGCGAGCTGCTGTCGCAGCCGCAACCCGGTGAGCCGTACCGCCTCCGCGCGGACCCAGGCCCGCAGGACCGCGTCGTGCAGGCCGGGGCGGCGCAGCTCCGGCCGGTCGCGCCAGGTCCGCGCGAGCAGCCCGATCGCACCGCCTTCCCGCGGCAGCGCGTCGCCGCCGATGCTCACCCTCTCATTCATCAGAGTGGTACGCGCGACGCGCCAGCCGTCGCCGACCTCGCCGAGCCGAGCCGTGTCCGGGAGCCGGACCTCGTCGAGGAACACCTCGTTGAACTCGGCCTCTCCGGTGAGCTGCCGCAGCGGGCGGACGGTCACGCCCGGCGCGCGCATGTCGCAGACGAAGAACGTAAGGCCTTGATGTTTCGGCAGGTCAGGATCGGTACGCGCGAGCAGGATGCCCCAGCGCGCGTAGTGGGCCTGGGACGTCCACACCTTCTGTCCCGTGATCACCCAGCCAGTGGCGTCCTTACGCGCCGCGCAGGCGAGTCCGGCGAGATCCGAGCCCGCCCCGGGTTCGCTGAAAAGTTGGCACCAGACCTCCTCTCCCGTCCAGAGCGGCCGGAGGTAGCGCTCCCGTTGGTCGGCCGTGCCGTGTTTGAGCAGCGTCGGCGCGGCCATGCCGAGGCCGACCGCGATCCGGCGCGGCTCGTTGTCCGGCGTGCCGGCGGCGGCGAACGCCTCGTCCGCGACGGGTTGCAGGGCCCGGGACGCCCCGAGACCGCCCAGCCCGGCCGGGTAGTGCAGCCAGGCGAGACCGGCGTCGAACCGGGCGCGGAGGAACTCCGTCTTCTCGGTGGGCAGGTCCCCCCGGGCGAGGAAGGCTTCGACCAGCGCACGCGCCTCGTCCGCTGTGGTGGGGGGTGAACCCATCGCGACTCCCGCTCACTAGATGCATTGGGAGTGCAAATATATCCTTCGTCGGTCGCCCGGTCGAGAGCGTCACCCAGTCGGCCATGTCGAGGTTGGATGTTGCACGAGTGGAACTGCGGTGTCAGTCTCAGTTCCATCAGCTCTCTGTGGCGGTGAAATGCACAGTCCGTACCTGGCGGAGCCGGGGACCGAGCACAAGCGACGGGCGGGCGAGATAGCCCGCGCGCACGAGGCGTTTCTGTCCGGGGCCGCCCCGGACCAGCTCGACGTGCGACCCGTGGTGGCTCAGTCCTGGCAACGGTCGCAGCGGGCCCGCGTCGACCCCGAGACGCCGCCGCCGATCGTGCTCACCGACGACGAGCTGGCCGCGTACCGGGAGGATCATCTGCTCTCGGCCGTCCTGCCGGTGCTGCGTGAACTGGTCGGGCGGGTGGCCGAAGCCGACCGCCATCTGATGTCCATCGCCGACGCCCAGGGCCGGCTGCTCTGGGTCGACGGGCACAAGACCGTCCGCGACACCGGGGAACGCATCCACTTCGTCGAGGGCGCGATCTGGGACGAGCGGTTCGCCGGGACGAACGCGCCCGGCACCGCGCTGGCGCTGGACGAGGCGGTGCAGATCTTCGCGACCGAGCACTACAGCGTGCCGGTGCACCCGTGGACCTGCGCCGCCGCGCCGATCCACGATCCGGCCACCGGCGAGATCATCGGCATGATCGACGTCACCGGCGGCAGCGTCGTCGCCCATCCGCACAGCCTGGCCCTGGTCAAGGCGGCGGCTCGGGCGGCGGAGGCGGAGCTGTCCTGGCGACGCGCCCCGGAGAACGGCCTGTGGCTGCCCGAACAACGCACGGTCGCCCGGCTGTCGGCGCTGAATAGGTCCGAGGGCGTCCTCCACCTCGACGGGCGGCGCGTACGCCTCAGCCCGCGGCACACCGAGATCCTCGTCCTGCTGCGGGAGAATCCCGAGGGGATGACCGGCGACCAGCTCGCCGACGCGCTCTACGAGGACTTCGCCCATCCGACGACCCTGCGCGTGGAGATCAACCGGCTGCGGCGGGCCGTCGGCGACCTCGTCCAGTCGCGGCCCTATCGCCTGGCCGAGGGACTCGACGCGGACTACGCCGACGTGCGGGACGCGCTGGGACGCGGCGAGCCCGCGGCCGCGGTGGCGGCGTACGCCGGGCCGCTGCTGCCCATGTCGGAAGCGCGGGGCGTCGCCGAACTGCGCGACCTGCTCGACGCGCGGGTCCGGTGCGCGGTGCTGTCCACTGACGACCCGGCGATCCTGGAAGCCTGGGCCACCAAGCACGGGAGCGACGACTTGGAGATCTGGGAACGGCTGGCCGGGTCCCGGCGGGCCGACCTGGCTCAGCAAGCTCTCGCCAAGACTCAGGTACGCCGTCTCCGCGCCGAGTACGGGCTGCCCCCGAACGGTGCAACCTTCGTGCAACGTCCTCGTCGGTAGCCTGCGTCAACGGTGGACTCCGCCGGGCTGCCCAGCAGCTGGTGGAGCCCTCGGCCCGGGTCGACGGATCGGCGAGTCCGTCCCCGGCCGCGGATGCCGGTCGCACACCGCATCCGGCTGGCCGCCGGCGTCGCGCAGCATGGGACTGGCTTCTCCCCGTGCCGAAGCGATGGGGTGCGGTCCCACCCGCCCTTGCCTGCCCTGCGGATGAGCAGGCAGGGGCCCGGCAGGTCCGCGTGCGCCCGGCCGGGGGCGCGCGGGCCGCCCGTGATCCGCTGAAGAACCTGAGCAACAAGCTCGGCCGGGGCGTACGCGCCGGCGAGCCGGAG
>NZ_JBFBAZ010000162.1:0-15928 GCF_040682475.1 Hamadaea sp. NPDC051192 | reverse complement strand
GGCGCCCTCGGCGATGGCTTCGACGACGTCGTCGTATTCCAGTTCGGGCCAGTCGGCGCGCGCCGGAACCAGGTGCAGGACCTGGCCGTCGCGCACGTTCTGCTGGTGGAGGCTGCGGTCGCCGGCCAGCGACGTGCCGTCGGCGCGGCGCAGAACCCAGCCGCCGTGCCGCTCACCTTCGTCGGCGAAGCCCTCGCCGGCGTGCTGGAGGAGTTCCGGGAGGATTTCGGCGATCGCGATCTGTTCCGGCAGCGCCACATCCACCCGGCGATGCGGGGTGTTGATGGTGACGCGCGCGAGCCCGAGCGCGGCGGAGGTCATGCTCACCGGAGTACGTCTATCACGAATCGCCCCTCACCGTCACCCCGCATAGACCGCAGTGAGACCCGGCTCTGTCAGGCGGGGTGCGTCCAGTCGGTGGCATCGCCTAGCATGGGCGGCGCTGAGCGCGCGTCATGGGGAGGAGGGCCGCCGGTATGGGAACGATCGTCGTGAAGCGGGGCCCGCGTCGGCCCGCTCCGGAGATTCCCAGCGGAGAGCTGGTCATCGAGGCTCCACCGGAGATTCCGCAGGCCAGTGGGGCCCGCTGGCAGCAAGCCATGATGGCGCTGCCGATGCTTGGAGCGATGCTGCCGTCCGCCTACATGATGGGCAACGGGCAGAACGGCAAGATGGGTTACGTCATGGGCGGCATGATGGGCCTGTCCATGATCGGCATGATGGCCATGAACCTCAGCCAGGGCGGCGGAGGCCCGAAGAAGGCCGAGATGATGGCCGCCCGGCGCGAATACCTGCGCCACCTGGCGACGATGCGGACCAAGGTTCGCGAGACCGTGGCCAAGCAGCGGACGGGTTTGTTCTATCGGCATCCCGATCCGCAGCGGCTGTGGTCCACAGTCGACTCTCATCGGCTCTGGGAACGCCGCCCGACCGATCCCGACTACGGGGTCACCCGCATCGGCATGGGGCCGCAGTCGCTCGCGACTCCGCTGGTGCCGCCGGTCACCCGGCCGCTGGAGGAGCTGGAGCCGATGACGGCCGGCGCCCTGCGCCGGTTCCTGGACGCGTACTCGGTCGTGCCGGACCTGCCGGTCGCCGTGTCGCTGCCTGCCTTCGCCCGGGTCTTCGTCCGGTCCGAAGCACCGCCGAACAACACCTACGGCTACAGCTCCGGGCGGCTCGCGCAGCCCGAGGCCGACCACCGCGACGGCAGCGAGACGCACAGCCTGGTCCGCGCCGTCGTCAGCCAGCTCGCCACCTTCCACGCGCCCGACGACCTCCTGATCGCGGTCTGCGCTCCGGCGCATCGCCGGGACCGCTGGGACTGGGTCAAGTGGCTGCCGCACAACGCCCATCCCTCCAAGGTGGACGCTCTCGGCCCGGTTCGCATGGTCGCGCCGACCGCCGTCGCGCTGGAGGAGATGCTCTCCGACATCATCGGCAACCGTCCCCGGTTCGGCGGCGGCGCGTCCGGCCCGTATGTCGTGGTCGTCCTCGACGGCGCGGACCTCACCGGTTCGCAGCACCTCGCGGCCGACGGCGGCATCGCAGGCGTGACCGTGCTGGACCTCGACGGCCAGCCGCCGCGTCTGCTCGACCGGACCACGCTGACGCTGGAGATGCAGCAGGACACCCGGCAGCTGGAGATCTACACCGCCGACGGGTCGGCTGACGTCGGCTTCGCCGACGGGCTCACCTACGCCGAGGCCGAGTCGGTCGCCCGGCGGCTCTCTCCGCTGCGGCTGTCCGCCGCGACCAAGTCGGCCGACGCCCCGCTCTCGGGCGACCAGGGACTCGGCGACCTGCTCGGCATCCCCGACCCGGACACCTTCGAGGTGGCGCAGGGCTGGCGGCCACGGGCCGACCGCGACAAGTTGCGGGTGCCGATCGGCGTCGGGGTCGACGGCCAGCCGGTCGAGCTGGACATCAAGGAGTCGGCTCAGGACGGCATGGGCCCGCACGGTCTGCTGATCGGCGCGACCGGTTCCGGTAAGTCCGAGGTGCTGCGGACGCTGGTGCTCGCACTGGCGCTGACGCACTCCTCGGAGGAACTGAACTTCGTCCTCGTCGACTACAAGGGTGGTGCGACGTTCGCCTCGATGGACGTGCTGCCGCACACCAGCGCGGTCATCACCAACCTCGAGGGCGAGTCGCTGCTCGTCGACCGGATGGCCGACGCCATCAACGGTGAGGTCATCCGCCGCCAGGAGCTGCTGCGGGCGGCGGGCAACTTCGCGAACCTGAAGGACTACAACAAGGCCCGGTTGCAGGGCAAGGCGCTCGCGCCGCTGCCGTCACTGCTCATCGTGGCCGACGAGTTCTCCGAGCTGCTGACGGCCAAGCCGGACTTCATCGACATCTTCGTGCAGATCGGCCGGGTCGGCCGGTCGATCGGCATCCACCTGCTGCTGGCGAGCCAGCGGTTGGAGGAGGGCCGCCTGCGCGGTCTGGACACGCACCTGTCCTACCGGCTCGGTCTGCGGACCTTCTCCGCCATGGAGTCGCGCACGGTCCTGGGCGTACCCGACGCGTACGACCTGCCCCGGGCGCCCGGCCACGGCTATATGAAGTTCGGCACCGAGCCCCTGGTCCGGTTCAAGGCCGCGTACGTCTCCGGCTCCTACAAGAAGGCGGGCGCGTCGCCCACCCGGGCCGGCGGCCGGCGTACCGACATCGACATTCACAACTTCGGGACGCACTTCGTGCCGCTGCCGAAGAAGCCCGCCAACGCGGAGCCCGAGGTCAACTGGGAGGTCAAGCCGGGCGAGAGCCTGATGGACGTCCTGATCGGGCGGCTGGCCGGCAAGGGCCCGCCGGCGCACCAGGTCTGGCTGGAGCCGCTGGACGTCTCCGACACCCTGGAGGAGGGCTTCGGCAAGATCGCGATCCACCCGGAGCGCGGTCTGACGACGGCCAACGCCGAACTGCACGGCGCGCTGACGGTCCCCACCGCGTGGGTCGACCGGCCCGCGCAACAGCGCCGGGACACGCAGTGGATCAACCTGTCCGGCGCGAACGGGCACGTGGCGATCGCCGGGGCGACCCAGAGCGGCAAGTCCAGCCTCCTGCGGACGATCATCAGCGGCCTGGCGCTGACCCACACCCCGGCCGAGGCGCAGTTCTACTGCCTCGACTTCGGCGGTGGCACGCTGGCCGCGCTGCGGGAGATGCCGCACGTCGGCGGCGTCGCGGGCCGCCTCGACACCGCCCAGGTACGCCGGACGGTCAGCGAGGTCGCGATGCTCCTCGCCGAGCGCGAGGCGCGGTTCGCCGAGCTGGGCGTGGACTCGATGAACAACTACCGGAAGCGCCGGGCCTCCGGCGAGGTCAACGATCCGTTCGGAGACGTCTTCCTGGTCATCGACGGCTGGGCGACCCTGCGGGAGAGCTACGAGGACCTGGAGCCGGTCATCACCGACCTGGCCACCCGGGGTCTGTCCTACGGCGTCCACATCATCGCCAGCTCGCTGCGCTGGCGGGACTTCCGGGCGGCCATTCAGGACCAGTTCGGCACCAAGATCGAGATGCGGCTGGGTGACCCGTCGGACTCGATCGGCAAGGTCCGCAAGGCGGCGCAGAACGTCAAGAACGCGCCGGGCCACGGTGCGACCAACGACGGCCTGTACTACCTGACCCTGCGCCCGGAGCTGACCTCGCTCGGCACCGACCAGACCTCGCTGAGCAAGCACGTCGCGCAGCACTGGAAGGGCCAGCCGGCGCCGCGAGTGCGGATGCTGCCCCCGGTCTACGGCTACGACCGCCTGCCGCTCACCGGCGGCGACCCGCTGCACATCCCGATCGGCCTGTCCGAGGACCTCGCCCCGATCTCGCTCAACTTCCGCGACGACCAGCACTTCCTGGTCTTCGGCGAGAGCGAGTGCGGCAAGTCGACGTTCATGCGGGCACTGGCGACGACGATCACCAAGCGGTTCACGCCGGACGAGGCGAAGCTGCTGATCGTCGACCACCGGCGCAGCCTGCTCGGTGCGATCCAGGGCGACCATCTGCTCGGCTACACGACCAACTTCGAGCAGAGCACGCAGTACCTTCAGGCGGTCGCCGGTTACATGGACCAGCGCAAGCCCCCGGCCGACGTCACGCCGCAGCAGCTGCGCGACCGGCCGTGGCTGGAAGGCCGCCCGGAATGCTTCGTCCTCATCGACGACTACGAGATGGTCGCCTCCGGCGCGGGCAACCCGCTCGATCCGCTGGTGCCTTACCTCGAGATCGCCCGCGACGTCGGTCTGCACCTGATCATCGCGCGGAACTCGACGGGCGCGAGCGGTCTGTCCTACCAGCCGCTGTTCCAGATCATGCGGCGGGTCGGCAGCCCCGGCCTGCTCATGTCCGGGGACAAGAGCGAGACCTCGCCCCTGGCGGACATCCGCTTCGAGCGGATGGTTCCGGGCCGTGGCCGGCTCCTGTCGCGCAAGCAAGGGGTACGCCTCATTCAGGTGGCCAACCTGCCCGGCGCATAACGGGTCTACTGGACCAGTAGCCGACCGCCCTCTCGGTGCGCTTCGATGCCACCGGGCAGGGCGGTCGCTCCTTGTCCGTGCCAGTCGGTCACGAGCGCGTCCAACGCGGCGACGTGCCGGTGGCCGAGGGCGGCCGCGGGTGCGCCGAGTTCGAGCGCCCAGGTGTGCAGTACGCGACCGCGCAGGGCCTCCGGCAGCGCCCGTAGGGCGTCGACGTCGAGTCCGCCGTCGCATCGGCACCCCTGGTACGCCTCCGCCGCCAAGCCGTCCAAGTAGGACGCGTCCACGGCGAGCTGAGCGGCCGTCTGAGCGAGATTGCCGACGACGCCCGGCCCCAACGCCGCCACCAAGGCGGGCAGGGCATCGGACCGTACACGCGCTCGTGCGTACCGGGTGTCGGCGTTGTGCGGATCCTCCCAAGGCGTGAGCCCTTGCGCCGCACACGCTTCCCGGAGCGTCGTACGCCGGACGCCCAGCATCGGCCGGAGCAGCGCCACCTCGCCGACTTCCCGGCGGGCGGGCATCCCGGCCAGGCCACGGGGACCGGCGCCCCGAGCCAGGGCCAGCAGTACCGTCTCGGCTTGGTCGTCGAGGGTGTGACCTAGGAGGAGCGCTGCGGCGGCGTACTCGTGGGCATGGTGAAGGAGCGCCTCGTAGCGGGCGTGGCGCGCGGCGCCTTCGGGACCCATCGGATCAGCCGGGTCGATCGTGACCGGCGCGATCAGGACGGGAGCGAGCCCCGCCGACGTGGCCCAGGCCGCGACGGTGGCGGCGCGGTCGGCGGATCCGGTCTGGAGGTTGTGGTCGACGGTGATCAGGCCGACCCGCCAGCCGGTACGCGGACCGGCGAACGCCGCGGCCGCCGCCAGGGCGAGCGAGTCGGCGCCGCCGGAGCAGGCGATCAGGACGAGCCGATCGTCACCATGGCCGAGCGCACGCCGTACCGCAGTACGCGTCTGTGCGACGGTCGGGTGGGGACCGGTCAAGGCGCGACCCGGGCGACCCACGCATCCGGATCGGTCAGCTCGGCCAGCGTCGGCAGGTTCCCCGGAGCGGCCCAGACCCGGTTGAAGCCGGCCATGCCGACCCGGTCGATGGCGCTCTGGACGAACTTGCGGCCCTCGGCGTATTGCCGGAGCTTCGCGTCGACGCCGAGCAGCCGGCGGATCACGGACTCCACGGGGTTCGTGGTGGCGCGGCGGCGGTCGAACCGGGCCCGGATCGCCTCGACCGACGGGATGACGCGCGGGCCGACACCGTCCATGACGACCTCGGCATGCCCCTCGACGAGGGTCATCAGCGCCGTGAGCCGATCCATCACCACCCGCTGGGCGGGTGACTGCACGAGGTCCAGGACGCTGGCCTGGCTGCCCTTGTTCCGGACGGCGTCCGCGGCGGCCGACACGGCTCGGCCCGCCCGGCCGAGCAAGGCGGAGGCATCGGTGTCGGACGCGTCGATGAACGCCTTGACCTCGCTGAGGAAGTGCCCGCGCAGCCACGGGACGGCGGTGAACTGCGTCCGGTGGGTGACCTCGTGGAGGCAGACCCAGAGCCGGAAGTCGCGGGGTTCGGCGCCGAGCTTGCGTTCGACCGCGACGATGTTCGGGGCCACGAGCAGCAGGTGACCGGGCTCGCCGGAGAACACCTCGTACTGCCCGAGCACCCGCCCGGACAGGTACGCCAAGATCGTCCCCGCCTGCACCGCGGTGACCTTCGCCCCGACCATCTCCAGCGGGCCGGTGCCGGCCGTCTGCGATCGTCTGGCGAGCTGAGCGGTCAGCGGACCGATGACCTGCCGCATCCCGGCGACGTTGAGCGCCGCCCAGTCCCGGCGATCGACCACCCGCACCGGCGGCACGTCGACCTGCGAGGTGAGCCCGGTGAACTCGGCCACATGCTCGGCCGCCTCATCGGTCAGCGTACGCAGTTGCCGGACGACTTCGACCGCCTCCGCCTTGGTCACCTTCGGGCCGGTCGGGCCCAGGGTGGCGGCGGTGGATGCGGCCAGGTCCCAGTCGACGAAATCCGCCATGGGCTCGACGCTACCCGGTTCCAGCCCGCAACCGCCGTTGATCTTGAACAGAAAACGCGGCCAGGGCGACGTTTTCTGTTCAAGATCAACGGCTTGAGATCAGTGCGAGGTGTCCTTCGCCCGCTTGAACGACGCGACGATCTCGGCCTCGGCCTCGGTCCGGCCGACCCAGGTGGCGCCTTCGACGCTCTTGCCGGGCTCCAGGTCCTTGTAGACCTCGAAGAAGTGCTGGATCTCCAGCCGGTCGAACTCCGCGACGTGGTGGATGTCGCGCAGGTGCTCCAGGCGCGGGTCCTCGGCCGGGACGCACAGGACCTTGTCGTCGCCGCCCTTCTCGTCGCGCATCCGGAACATGCCGATCGCGCGGCAGCGGATCAGGCAGCCGGGGAAGGTCGGCTCCTGCACCAGCACGAGCGCGTCGAGCGGATCGCCGTCCTCGCCGAGGGTGTTCTCGATGAAGCCGTAATCGGCTGGGTACTGCGTGGAAGTGAACAGTGTGCGGTCAAGCCGGATACGGCCCGTCTCGTGGTCGACCTCGTACTTGTTGCGCTGCCCCTTAGGGATCTCAACCGTGACGTCGAAATCCATCTCACGCTCCTGACACGTTTTCTCGCCGACTCTGGCTTCTGCTCGATAGTGTCGCGTAGGTCGATCGGAAAGCTCACCGGGAGGGTCTGTGGGGAGGCAAGGTTCACACTACGGCGACGAGTCGCCGTGGGCGGCCGGATGGTCCGGAAACGGACCAGAACCGGCATCTGACCAGCCCGAATCTGGTTATCCACCGGATTATCCACAGGCTCCAGCCGACTATCCACAAGCTTATCCACAGGCTGCCACGCCACAAACCGGACGTTATCCACAGGCTGCGCAAAACCCTCCACAGGCCACCGCGCACCCTCAGTCCCGACCGTCCGGCACCGTCTACGGCTCCGTTCCCCCGAGTGGTACGCCCACCGCCGGCCGTTCACCGCGCGCCTCGGGATCGGCCTCGGTCCCGCCGTCCGGCCCGATGCCCGGCCCGCCCTCGCCTTGGGCACCGACGCCGCCGCCGTCGTCCACCCCGATATCCACAGGTCAGCAGCCCGGTGCCGGGCGGGTCTACGGCAGCGCGGCCATGCCGCCCGGCGCGCCGCAGTCCCCACCACCGGGATCCCCCCAGTGGGGCCAGCCGCCGGCCTCGCCCCCGCCGGGCTTCCCGCGCGCGGGCTCCCAGCCGCCGGACTTCCAGCCGCAAGGCTTCCCACCACCGGACTTCCACCAGCAGGGCTTCGCATCGCCGGACTTCCAGCAGCCGGGTGCCCAGCAGCCGGGCTACCAATCGCAGCGCGAGCAGCCGTGGGGCGAGCAGCAGCCGGGCTACCAGTCGCAGCGCGAGCAGCCGTGGGGCGAGCAGCAGCCGGGCTACCAATCACAGCGCGAGCAGCCGTGGGGCGACCCGCGATCGGCCACTCCACCGCCGGTTCGGCCGACGGACGTCGCTTCGGCCGAGCCGCCTGAGCCGCCGCGCAAGAGCCGCCGGGGCCTGTGGATCTCGCTGGCGACGGTGCTCGTCCTCGTGCTGGCCGCGGCCGGCGGCGCGGTCGCGTTCGCGCCGGACCGCGTACGCGAACTGCTGGGGCAGACGACTCCGGTCAACTCCTGGTCGCCGGACGCGGTGGCGAGCGCGGCCGGAGTCCTGTCCGCGGCGACCGGCACCGCGCCGACGGCCGAGCAGGTCAAGGCGGCTCTCGAAGAGCTGCGTACGCACACCGACCTGGGCCCGTCGGTCAGCGTCTCGGTGGTGGACGTGGCCACCGGGGAGAGCCTCTACGACGCCGGTTCGTCGCATCCGGCCGTCCCGGCGTCGACCACGAAGATGGCGACCGCTGCCTCCGTTCTCGCCACACGGGGACCGGACTACCGCATCACCACGAAGGCTGTGGCCGGGCCGAACGAAGGCGAGGTCGTGCTGGTCGGCGCGGGGGACCCGACGCTGACCGCCGGCGCGACCGGGTACTACCCGGGCGCGGGCCGCCTCGACCAGCTCGCCGCGCAGGTGAAGACGGCGCTCGGCGGGAAGTCGCCGACCAAGCTGATCTACGACACGTCGATCTACACGGGATCGTCGATCGCCGAGGGCTGGGACGACGACGCCGCCGTCGGCCCGTACGGCGCTCGGACGACCGCGCTCGCGATCGACGGCGCGCGGACGAGCCCGAAGCGGCCCAAGAACATCGACGACCTGCACGCCGGGCAGGCCCGGTCGGCGCAGCCGGACAAGGCCGCCGCGCTTGCCTTCGCCAAGTTGCTCGGGGTTCCGGCGTCGTCGGTGACGGCCGGAACGGCTCCGTCCGGTGCCCAGCAGCTCGGCGCGGTGCAGTCGCCCCGGATCGAGAGCCTGGTCGAGATCATGCTCGAGGAGAGCGACAACGTGGTGGCCGAGGCGCTGGCCCGACAGGTCGCGCTCGCCAAGGGACAGCCGGGCAGCTACGCCGGCGCTGGGACCGCCATCAAGCAGGTGCTCAGCGAGTTGGGCGTACCCACGACGGGCGTGGTGATCAAGGACGGCTCGGGACTGTCCCGGTTGGACCGGCAGCCGCCCGCCATGCAGACGGCGCTGCTCGCCCAGGCCGCCGGCGACAAGCATCCGCAGCTGCGCTCGCTGTTCGCGGGGCTGCCCGTCGGTGCCTGGTCAGGGACGTTGTCCGACCGCAACACGACCACCGCGGGCACTCCGGAGTCCGGGGCGGGCGTCGTCCGGGCGAAGACCGGAACGCTCACCGGAGTAGCCGCGATCGCCGGGATCGTCGTCACGAAGGACGGCCGACTGCTCGCCTTCTCGTTCCTCGCCGACGCCGTGCCCTCCGGGACGGACACCGCCCGGGAACGTCTTGACGCGATGACGAACGCCCTCGCCGCCCTCTGACCCTTCTCGCGCCGTCGCGTTTTGCCGGCGTGCGGCCCGCCACCGCATTCCCACTGGATCAGGGTTCTCGGTCGAATCTTGGGCCAAGATTCGACCCGGATCCCTGATCCAGCGCCCAAATGGACGCGATCCAGCGCCGAAATGGATGCGATCCAGCGCGCAGACGGATGCGGGAGGCGCCGAGTGGTGGGTGCCGGCGGCGGAGGGGCGGGCGAGAAGCGGGGTTGACGGGTAGGCGACCGGTCGAAGTGTCGGCGGGGTCAGGCGGCCGAACTGGGGCAAGATCTGCCGTATGTTTTCGCGGCTTTTGTTGCCACTTGCACTAGTTGTCGTATCTATCCCAGCACCCGCGAGCGCGGCGACCCACGCGACAGGGGCGACACCGGAAGAACGAGTCAGGCTGGTGTCGCGCTACACCGCCGCGAAGACGAGCGCGCTGGCGCGTACGGATCGCTCGCTGCTGGGGCGTACGGACAGCGCTCAGGTGAGCGTGCTGGTGAAGTTGGCCAACGATCCTGTGGCGACCTATCGGGGCGGCGTTGCGGGGTTCCCGGCGACCAGTCCGGCGATCACCGGGCGGCCGTTGTGGGGCGGTCCGGCCGAGCAGGCGTACGAGCGGTTCCTGGCCCAGCAGGAGGACGCCTTCGGCAAGGCGGTCGCCCAGGTGCCCGGCGTACGCCTGGGGCAGCGGCTGCGCACCGTCTACGGCGGGCTGGCGCTGACCGTCCCGGCGAACCGGGTCGGCGACCTCCTCAAGATCCACGGCGTCGTTGCCGTCCAGCGCGACGAGGTACGCCAGCCGCTGACCGACGCGAGCACCACGTTCATCGGGGCGGACACCGTGCAGCAGTCCCTCGGCGGTCCGGCCGACGCGGGTAAAGGCGTGATCTTCGGCGTACTCGACACGGGCGCGTGGCCGGAACACCCGTCCTTCGCCGACCAGGGCAACCTGTCCGCCCCACCGGCGAAGGCCGACGGGAAGGACCGAGCCTGCGACTTCGGCACGAACCCGTTGACCGGAGTCAAGTTCCGGTGCAACCACAAGCTCATCGGCGGGCAGCCGTTCCTGGACGCGTACCTGAAGGCGCACGAGGGCGAGAAGTATCGCAGCGCCCGCGACAGCGACGGCCACGGTACGCACACCGCCTCGACCTCCGCCGGCGACGTTCTGCGCAGCGCGAAGGTGTTCGGGGTCGAACGCGGCCCGCTGCGCGGCGTCGCGCCCGGCGCCTGGGTCAGCGTCTACAAGGTCTGCGGTGCCGAGGGCTGCTTCTCGTCCGACTCCGCCGCCGCCGTCGCGCAGGCCGTCAAGGACGGCGTACGCGTCATCAACTTCTCCATCTCGGGTGGCACCGACCCCGAGACCGATCCCGTCGAACTGGCCTTCCTGGACGCGTACGCCGCGGGGGTGTTCGTCGCCGCGTCGGCGGGCAACGAGGGGCCGGACGCCGAGACGGTGAACCACCTGTCGCCGTGGGTCACCACCGTGGCGGCGAGTACGCAGCGGCGCGAGTTCGACTCGACGATCACCCTGAAGGCACCGGGCGCGAAGGACGTGACGCTGACCGGATCCAGCATCACCGCCGGAATCGACGCCGCGACCCCGGTCGTGCAGGCCAAAGACGTCAAGGGGTACGACGGCGGCGCGCTCTGCCTGACGAAGCCGAAGAAGAACCTCTTCCAGGGCAAGATCGTCGTCTGCCAGCGTGGCGAGAACGCGCGCGTCGAGAAGGGCTACTTCGTCAAGCAGGGCGGCGGACTCGGGATGCTGCTCTACAACCCCACGCTCCAGGACACCGAGACGGACAACCACTGGCTGCCGACCGTCCATCTCGCAACCGGTGCTCAGCTTCTGGCGTACCTGAAGAACAAGGGCGTGACGGCCAGCTTCACCGCGGGGCGCGCCACGCCGGGGAATGTCTCGCATGAGCCGCCAGGAGTGCAGTCGGCCGGGCGGGGCGACGTGATGGCGGCGTTCTCCTCGCGCGGGCCCGGCGGGCTCGCGCTGAAGCCGGACGTGACCGCGCCCGGCGTGCAGATCCTGGCCGGGACCACGCCGACGCCCGAGGACCCGACCGGCGGCCCGGCCGGGCAGTACTTCCAGGCCATCGCGGGCACCTCGATGTCGGGACCGCACGTCGCGGGCGCGGGCATCCTGCTGCGCGCTTCGCATCCGAACTGGACGCCCGGACAGATCAAGTCCGCGCTGATGACGACGGCCGTGACCAAGGTCGTCAAGGAGGACCTGAAGACGCCGGCCGATCCGTTCGACTACGGCGCGGGCCGCATCGCGGTCGACGTCGCCGTCGGCCCGGGCCTGACCTTCGACGAGACCGCCGACCGGATGGCCGCGCTGGCCGCGGACCCGGTCGACGCGGTGCAGCTCAACACGCCGTCGATCAACGCGCCGGTCATGCCGGGCCGGCTCACCGCCGTCCGGACCGTCAAGAACGTCTCGGGTCACCTCCAGACCTACCGGCTGACCAGCACCTCGCCGACCAAGTCCGCGATCACCGTCGATCCGCCGACGCTCACGCTCGCGCCCGGGGCCACCGGCCGGTTCGCGGTCGGCATCGCCTCGTGGGCGCCGAAGCGCCAGCTCTTCGGCGAGGTTCGGCTCGTGCCCGTCGGCGGCTCGGTCCCCACGCTGCACCTGCCGGTCGCGTTCGTCCCGCAACAGGGCTCGGTCGCGCTCGCCGCGAAGTGTTCCGGCTCGTCGTGCTCCTTCACCGCGACCAACAAGGGGTACGCCGAAGCCCGCGTCTCGATGGCGTCACGCTTTCCGTCCGGGGCCGCCGTCGGCCAGGTGACCGGGGCGTCGCGTACGTCGCTGGACACGATCGGGCGGTCGAAGGTGACCCTCGCCGGGATCACGCCGGGCAAGCCGTCGCTGTCCACCGCGACCGGATCCTTCTACCAGCGGCCGGACGCGACCGCCGACCCGATCGGCGACGAGGAGATCATCAACTACGACACTCCCGGGTTCCAGTACGCCGGCCAGGCGTACACGCGGATCGGGGTGACTTCCGACGGCTATCTGGTGGTCGGCGGCGGGACCGGCCAGGACGTCACGCCGGAGCCGAACGGGCTGCCGGACCCGAAGCGCCCCAACAACGTCCTCGCTCCGTTCTGGACCGACCTCGACGGCACGTCCGCCGGGGGCATCCGGGTCGACGTGCTCGACCGTGACGGCGCCCGCTGGATCGTCGTGGACTGGGACGTCACCGTGTTCGGAACGTCCTCGGCCCGGCGCTTCCAGGTGTGGCTGCCGCTGGCCGGAGTTTCGCCTTCAGCGAACATCCGGTACGCCTACGACCCGTCGGCGCTGCCGAAGGCCCCGCCCGGCGGGCTGAAGTACCTCGTCGGCGCGGAGAACGTGGCGGGGTCCGCCGGGGACGCGCTGCCCGGCCTGCCGAAGGGCGACCTGTCGGTGCCGACCACCGCCGGCAAGCCCGGCGGGTCGCTGACCTACGCGGTCACGCTCACCGGGGGCACCGCCGGGTCGGTCACGACCTCGATGACGTCGTCGACCGTCCCCGGAACCACCGTCCTCCACACCCCCCTCACCGCCCCACCCCCCACCCCTTCTCGTTGATCATGGAGTTAACTGTGGTCTCGTCGGCGTGTCGAGGGGACAAACTCCATGATCAACGCAGACGCGTCCAGGTCGGAAAGGGTCCAGCGTCACTGCTTGGCGGCCATCCGGGCTCGATAGTCTGTAAGGCATGGCTGATCTGCCCGGGTGGTATGACAACGACATCGACCGCGTGATCGTCTCCGAGGACGACATCCGCGCCAAGACCGATGAGCTGGCCAAACAGGTCGCTGCGGACTACGCGCAGGCGGACAGCGTACTGCTGGTCTGTGTGCTCAAGGGTGCGGTCATGTTCATGGCCGACTTCGCCCGCGCGCTGAGCCGCTACGGCCCGCCCGCCGAACTCGAGTTCATGGCGGTCTCCTCGTACGGCCAGGGGATGACCTCCAGCGGGGTGGTCCGCATTCTCAAGGACCTCGACCGGGACATCGCCGGCAAGCGCGTGATCGTGGTCGAGGACATCGTCGACTCCGGGCTGACCCTGAGTTGGCTGCTCAAGTACCTCGAATCGCGGTCCGCCGCGAGCGTCGACGTCGTGGCTCTGCTCCGCAAGCCCGACGCGATCAAGGTGCCGGTCCCGGTGAAGTATGTCGGGTTCGACATTCCGAGCGAGTTCGTGGTCGGATACGGCCTGGACTATGCGGAGCGGTACCGTGACATGCCATATGTCGGAGTTCTGAAGCCAGAGGTATACCAGAGATAGCGGTTACGGGTCTACGAGGCGTAGGCCCGCCGTCTCTCAGGGTGTTCACAGGGGCGCGCTGTTGCGGCAAGTGTGACATCTACGGTGTACCGTCAAGTGACCTGACGGCCTACGTATCGATCGGGAGGTTTCGGGTGCGCCGCACCCGACAACAACGGTATGGAGCGACTCCCCTTTTATAAGCGCCCGTGGTTCTGGTTCGTGCTAGTCGCGGCCGCGATCGCGGTGTTCTTCGCGACCTACAGCAGCTCGGGGACCTACCGCGACGTCGATACCTCGGTCGCGCTCGCAGAGCTCAACAAGCCGGACAATGTCAAGAAGGTCCTGATTCAGGACAAGGAGCAGACGATCCAGCTCGAACTGGCCAACAAGGCCAAGTTCGGCAGCGTCGAGACCGACAAGATCCAGGCCGAGTATCCCGCGCAGAGCGCCGACTACATCTTCGACCAGGTGCGCAACGCGAACCTCGCCGACGGCGGTAGCTACAACACCGAGGTCACCCAGGACTCCTGGATCACCTCGCTGATCTTCTCCTTCGCGCCGCTGCTGCTCATCGTCCTGTTCTTCTTCATAATGATGTCGCAGATGCAGGGCGGCGGCTCCCGGGTGCTCAACTTCGGCAAGTCCAAGGCCAAGCTGGTCAGCAAGGACATGCCGAAGACCACCTTCGCCGACGTGGCCGGGGCCGAGGAAGCGGTCGAGGAACTGCACGAGATCAAGGACTTCCTGCAGAATCCGTCGAAATACCAGGCGCTGGGCGCGAAGATCCCGAAGGGCGTACTGCTCTTCGGTCCGCCCGGAACCGGTAAGACGCTGCTCGCCCGGGCAGTCGCCGGGGAAGCGGGCGTCCCGTTCTACTCGATCTCCGGCTCGGACTTCGTCGAGATGTTCGTCGGTGTCGGTGCGTCCCGCGTACGCGATCTCTTCGAGCAGGCGAAGTCGAACGCTCCGGCGATCGTCTTCGTCGACGAGATCGACGCCGTGGGCCGGCACCGTGGCGCCGGCCTCGGCGGTGGCCACGACGAGCGCGAGCAGACGCTGAACCAGCTGCTCGTCGAGATGGACGGCTTCGACGCGAAGGGCGGCGTCATCCTGATCGCCGCCACCAACCGGCCGGACATCCTCGACCCGGCGCTGCTGCGTCCGGGCCGGTTCGACCGGCAGATCGCCGTCGACACGCCGGACATGGAGGGCCGCAAGGCGATCCTCCGCGTGCACGCCAAGGGCAAGCCGTTCACGCCGGACGTCGACCTCGACGCGGTGGCTCGGCGTACGCCGGGCTTCACGGGTGCCGACCTCGCGAACGTAATCAACGAGTCGGCGCTGCTGACCGCTCGTAACGACAAGCGCGCGATCACCAACGACTTCCTCGAGGAGTCGATCGACCGCGTCGTCGCGGGTCCGCAGCGGCGTACTCGGGTCATGTCGGACCACGAGAAGAAGATCACGGCCTACCACGAGGGCGGGCACGCTCTGGTGGCGCACGCGATGCCGCACTCGGCCCCGGTCCACAAGGTCACCATCCTGTCGCGCGGGCGGTCGCTCGGGCACACGCTGGTCCTGCCGACCGAGGACAAGTACACGCAGACGCGCGCCGAGATGATCGACACCCTGGCGTACGCGCTGGGTGGCCGGGCCGCCGAGGAGCTCGTCTTCCACGAGCCCACCACCGGCGCCGGCAACGACATCGAGAAGGCGTCGGCGATCGCCCGAGCCATGGTCACGCAGTACGGCATGAGTTCCAAGCTCGGTGCGGTCAAGTACGGGACCAGCGGTGACGAGCCCTTCCTGGGTCGTAGCTACGGCCATGAGAAGGATTACTCCGACTCGATCGCGGCCGAGATCGACGCCGAAGTGCGGGCGCTGATCGAGCTGGCGCACGACGAGGCGTACGCGGTTCTCGTGGAGTACCGGGACGTGCTCGACAACATCGTGCTGGAGCTGATCGAGAAGGAGACCCTCTCGACGGCCGACATGAACCGGATCTGCGAGCGGGTCACCAAGCGTCCGCCGATGGCTCCGTTCAACGGGTTCGGGAAGCGTACGCCGTCCGACCTGCCGCCGGTGCAGACCGCGGCGGAGCGTGCGGCCGCCGGTTCGGCCTCGGCCGGCTCGGCGCCCGCGACCGGCGCTCCGCAGTCGGTGGCCGACGGCGCGACCCTGATCGAGGGGTCGAACTGAACAGCAGCACCTCGGTGACCCCGGACCCCGCTGA
>NZ_JBFBAZ010000161.1:0-15993 GCF_040682475.1 Hamadaea sp. NPDC051192 | reverse complement strand
GACCCGCTCCGGGCGGTCAGGCTTGATCCCTGCGCGGGTCAATGTCGCCCCGATAACCCGTTGGTGAGGCGGCTACTGGGGTTGGACGGGATGGGTATGCACACCGTTGCCGTAGTGGGTGCGGGGAAGATCGGTGAGGTTCTGCTCTCCGGTCTGGTGAAGGCCGGCTGGCCCGTCGACCGCCTGATCGCCACCGCGAGGCGTGAAGAACGAGCCGCCGAGCTTCGTTCTCGATATGGCGTCCGGGTCTTGGCGAACGCCGAGGCTGTCGCGTCCGCGGATGTCATCGCGGTGGCGGTGAAGCCGCAGGACGCGGGCGCTTTGATGAGTGAGCTCGGGCCGCTCATTAGTGCGGACAAGCTGCTCGTGTCGTTGTGCGCAGGTCTGCCGACGGCTTTCTTCGCCAAGTACCTCCGGGACGACGTTCCCGTCGTTCGAGTGATGACGAATACGCCGGCGCTTGTCGATGAGGCGATGACGGCCATTTCGGCGGGAGCGCACGCTACTGCTCAGCATCTCGCTCTCGCGGAGGAGATGTTCAAGCCGCTCGGGCGGACTATTCGGTTGCCGGAGTCTCAGCAGGACGCGGTTACCGCGTTGAGTGGGTCGGGGCCGGCTTACTTCTACTTCCTGGTCGAGGCGATGACGGATGCCGGGATTCTGCTCGGGTTGCCTCGGCAGGTGGCGCACGACCTGATCGTGCAGACCGCCATCGGCTCGGCGGTGATGCTGCGGGACTCGGGGGAGCACCCCGTCAAGCTGCGCGAGGCGGTCACCTCGCCGGCCGGCACGACGATCTCCGCGATCCGTGAGCTGGAGAACCACGGCGTACGCGCGGCGCTGCTCGCCGCGCTCGAAGCGGCCCGGGACCGGGCGCGCGAACTCGCCGCACAGAACACCTGACAGCCCGTCACCCCTGCGTGGGTGGGATGCCCGGATTGCGTGAATGAATCCGGTTCAGCCTTCCGTCTCGGTCTTGCGCCGCCTTACCGTCGGTTCAGGTCCGAACACAGTGGAGGCGATCATGCGTCGAGCAGTCATCTTCTCGGGCACGGTTCTCGCCGTACTCGCGGTATCTTCCCCCTCGTACGCGTTCGCTCATAACGCGGTGCGAAACCCGGTCTGGCACGCCGTTCTCGACGTCTTGACGCTCGCGGTGGTCAGCGCTCCACTGTGGACGGCGTACGCCTGGGGCGGCCGGCGGCGTGGCGCCCTCATGGCGTTGATCGGGCTCGTGCAACTCCCCGTCGCCGTGATCGGGTTCGTCCCGATCGCCAACCCAGTCCTGCACACGGTCCTCTTCGGATTCGCGCTGACGGTGACCGTGGCAGCCATCGTCTCCGTCCGCCGGCTGTCGCGAGCCGGCCAGGAGACGCCCGTACGCGCCGGGCACTGACCCGCACGGGGTCCGGCGCACCTTCCCGCTGTCGGCCGCGACTGTGTGAGGGGCAGTCGTGGTCGACGGCGGCCAGCTGCGTTGATCATGGACTTTTCACCCTCGACACGCCGTCGAGACCACGGTTAACTCCATGATCAACGAGAGGGTGAGGGTGGGGTCGGGGCAGCCGGGGTGGGGATCCGTCCAGGACCCGTCCGGCTGCCGATAGGCCGTCCAGCGACAGTGCGCTTCATCGGCGTACCCCCAGGCCATGAAGATCTCGCTGGCGCCGAAGCGATAGACGCCGACGGTGGCGACCCGCGCGGAGTCGGGGCGGCTGTAGTAGGTGGCGTGGAGGCCGGGCACCGGGACGCCCTCGACGGTGACGTCGAAGGCCTCCCGGTGCGGCCGGTAGAGCGCGAGGTCAGGCCTCACGGGCAGGCCGAGCCGGTGCAGCGGCGGGCCGTGGCGAGCTTGTCGCGCAACGCGTCGCCCAGCTTGCGGTCGGCGTCGGAGACCTTGCCGTGCAGGACGTTCGTCAGCTCGCCGGGATCGGTGTCCGTGTGGTACAGCTCGCGGAACGTGGTCTTGCCCTGCTCGTCGTAGTTCTCGAGGTAGTGGGTCTTGCCGTCCCACAGCGCGGCCCAGGTCGGCACCTTCGAGTTCTTGAGGTCGTACCAGTACTCCGTCAGAACCGGCCCGGTCCGCGCGGGGCCGAGCAGCGACCGCCCGTCCAGCTTGCCGCCGCTCACGCCGGCCGCCGCCAGGAGCGTCGGCATGATGTCCACACTGCTGGCCATCCGGTGGTCCGTGCTCGCGGTGACGTGCCCGTCCCAGCGCAGCAGCAGTGGTACGCGCACCGAGGGCAGGTAGCCGACGAACTTCTCGGTACGCCCGTGCTCGCCCCAGAGGTAGCCGTTGTCGCTGGTGAAGATGACGATCGTGTTCTTCAGGACACCTCGCGAGTTCAGGTCGCTGAGCATCCCGTCCACGGCGTCGTCGGTGCTGAGCAGCGTACGCAGCATCTTGTGGCAGATCTCGTCGTAGGCGGCCGGATCCGGCTTGGTCCACTTGAGCCAGATCGGCTTGTCGGAGACGTCGGGCTCGCCGCTCTGCAGGCACTTGCCGACGTCGGCATCGGCGTACTTCGGCTCCGGAGTGGACGGCCGGTGCGGAGAGTACGGGGCGTAATAGGCGAACCACGGCTTGCCGCCCGCCTGGTCGAAGCCGCGCAGCCAGCCCTTCAGCTTGTTCGCGTACCAGGTCGTCGAGTACGCGTTCACCCACTCCAGTTTGCCGTCGGTGTACGTCTTGAAGCCCTGATAGCCGCCGTGCATGGCGCTGTAGTGGTCGAACCCGGGCGGCGCGGAGTCCAGCGGCCACGAGTTCAGGAACTTGCCCGCCATCGCCGTCCGGTAGCCCGCCTTGCGGAGCAGCACCGGCAGCAGTTCGCCCTGGTGCACCTTCTGCCCGTCGGTCTGCCGATGGACGTCGGTGTTGTGGGCGTACTGGCCGGTCAGCATGCTGGCCCGGCTCGGGCAGCAGGACGGGATGCTGACCGTGGCCCGGTCGAAGCTCCGGGCGCCCTGCAACCACTTCATGGTCTTGGGCATGACGCGCATGGTGTCCCAGCGCTGGTCGTCGGTGTTGATCAAGAGGATGTTGGGCTTGGCCGCCTCTGCCGCAGGTGCTTTTCTGGCGGCTGCCGCGGTTCCTCCGCCTACAGCGGCGGTTGCTGCTGCGCCCGCCATCAGGGCGAGCGCTACTACAATAAGTGGACGAATACGCACAAATCACCAGTGTTCCGCGAGATCATGAACTTACGTGCGTGCTCGCTCGGCGTGTCGTGTGACCAGCGCCATGATCGTTCCTTTTCGCAGGTGATCACCTGTCGGGATTCACCCGGGCGGTCACCGTGGTTTCCCATCGCCGCACTAGGCTGCTGGCATGCGTACGGCTTCCCGTCCCGAGTGGCACCAGCTCCGGCATCCGGGCTTCGAACAGAAGATCAGGACTACGGCTGACCCGGCCGAGGCGGCCGCCCTCGGCCTCGACGAATGGCGCAAGCTGCCCCGGGCGCAGATGCCGCCGTGGGCCGACTACTCCGAGGTCGAGCAGGTCTCGAAGGTGCTGGAGGGCGTGCCGTCCATCGTCGCGCCCTATGAGGTCGACCAGCTGCGGATGCGCCTGGCCGAGGTGTGCGAAGGACGTGCGTTCCTGCTCCAGGGCGGCGACTGCGCCGAGACCTTCGCCGACAACACCGAGGAGCATCTGCTCGCCAACGCCCGGACGCTGCTCCAGATGGCGGTCGTGCTGACCTATGGGGCGTCGCTGCCGGTCGTGAAGGTGGCCCGGGTCGCTGGGCAGTACACCAAGCCGCGGTCGTCGGACACCGACGCGCTCGGGCTTCCGGCGTACCGGGGCGACATGATCAACTCGCTGGAGGCGGGCGAGCAGGCGCGGGTCGCCGACCCCCAGCGCATGATCCGGGCGTACGCCAACGCCGCCGCCGCGATGAACATGCTGCGCGCGTACCTGGGCGGGGGCCTGGCCGACCTGCACGCGGTGCACGACTGGAACCGGGACTTCGTGCGCACCTCCGCCTTCGGCGAGCGGTACGAGGCGATCGCGCGCGAGATCGACCGGGCGCTGGCCTTCATCAACGCCTGCGGGATGACCGACGACGAGGCCCTGCGCACCGTCACCCTGTACGCCTCCCACGAGGCGCTGGCGCTGGAGTACGACCGGGCGCTGACCCGCATCTCGGACAGCCGCGCGTTCGGGCTCTCCGGCCATCTGCTCTGGATCGGCAACCGGACCCGCCAGCTCGACAGCGCGCACCTCGACTTCGCCTCCCGGATCGCGAACCCGGTCGGCGTGAAGATCGACCACAAGATCCCGTCCGCGGAGCTGCTGGCGATCTGCGAGAAGCTGAACCCGGACAACATCCCGGGCCGCCTCACGCTGACCTGCCGGATGGGCAACCAGTTCGTCCGGGACGAGCTGCCGCGCATCGTCGAGGTCGTCCGCGACGCCGGGCACAAGGTGGTCTGGCAGTGCGACCCGATGCACGGCAACACCCACGAGTCGTCCAACGGCTACAAGACCCGGCACTTCGACCGGATCGTCGACGAGGTCCTCGGCTACTTCGAGGTGCACAAGATGCTGGGTACGCACCCGGGCGGCATCCACATCGAACTCACCGGCGAGGACGTCACCGAGTGCCTCGGCGGCGCGCAGGCGATCGAGGACGCCGACCTGGCCACCCGGTACGAGACCGCGTGCGACCCGCGGCTGAACACCCAGCAGTCGCTGGAGCTGGCCTTCCTCGTGGCGGAGATGCTCCGTGGCTGACGCGGTGGTGGATCTCCGGTCCGACACGGTCACCCGGCCGTCGGCCGGCATGCGTGAGGCGATGATGACGGCCGAGGTCGGCGACGACGTCTTCGGCGACGACCCCACCGTCATCGAGCTGGAGCGCCGGGTCGCCGACCTGCTCGGCCACGAGGCGGCACTGTTCGCCCCGTCCGGGACGATGGCCAACCAGATCGGTCTGCAGACGCTGGTGCCACCCACCTACGAGCTGCTCTGCGACGTCGGCGCGCACATCGTCACGTACGAGCTGGCGGCGGCGGCCATGTTCGGCGGGATCAGCACGCGTACGTGGACTCCGGGCGGCAGTTCGCTCGACCTGGACCTCATCGAGTCGCTGGTCATGCCGGAGGGCTTCCGGGCGGCGGTCACCCGGGCCGTGGCCGTCGAGCAGACGTACGGCCGCGACGGCGGCACCGTCATCCCGTTCGCCTCGCTCGAGGGGCTGCGCGGGATCGCCGACCGGGCCGGGATCGCGTTGCACTGCGACGGCGCCCGGATCTGGCACGCCTCGATCGCGACGGGCATCCCGCTCGCGGCGTACGGCCGACTCTTCGACACGGTGAGCGTCTGCCTCTCCAAGGGCCTCGGCGCCCCGGTGGGCTCGGTGCTCGTCAGCACGACGGAGAACATCGAGCGGGCGCGGCTGATCCGCAAGCGGCTGGGCGGCGGCATGCGCCAGGTCGGCATCCTCGCCGCCGCCGGCCTGTACGCCCTCGACCACAACCTGCCGCGGCTGGCCCTCGACCACGCGAAGGCGCAGCGCCTGGCGGAGGCGTTGGTGCCCTACGGCGTGTGCGACCCGGCGTCCGTCGAGACCAACATGGTCATGCTCGACCTGCGGGAAGCTACGATCGACGGGCCGTCGCTGGCTCGGGCCGCGACCGAGGAAGGCGTCCTGTGTGCGGCGGTCGGGCCGCGTACGGTGCGGCTCATCCCGCACCTGGACATCGACGACGCCGGGATCGACCGGGCGATCGAGGTCTTCACCCGGCTCCTCAAGTAACGCCGGCTCCGCTAGTGACCGGCTCCGCTAGTGACCGGCTCGGCTAGTGACCGGCTCGGCTAGTGACCGGCTCGGCTAGTGACCGGCTCCGCTAGTGACCGGCTCCGCTAGTGACCGGCTCCGCTAGTGACCTAGGCGAGAAACGGTCGCCCAGGCCGCCACTTCTCGCCTAGATCGACTCGATCGCGCCGGGTCGAGGTGATCTTGAATGGAAAACGTCGCCATGGCGGCGCCAACGATTCAAGATCAACGTGCCCGCGCGGGCGGATCCGTGCGTGATGGTCGCGAAGGCCACCAGCGGTATGAGGCTGAGCGCCGCGAGCACGAGCGACACCGTGCCCCAGGCCATGGCGGCCGTGGCGAGCGCCACGGTGAAGCCGCCGAGCGTCACGACGGGGGCCCAGCGCCAGCGCGTACGCCGTGCGACGAGCTCGCCGATCGCGACCGTCGGCAGCAGAACGGCCACGGTCAGGGCGACGCCCAGCAGGGCGGCCGCGAGGATCAAGACCGGCCCGGCGAGCGGCCCGCCGAGGCCGGCGTCGGTGATCGTGGCGAAGACGAACAACGCCAGATATGCGAGAGCGGCCGTCACCGGGTACAGGACCCAGGCGACGGCAGCGCCGAGCAGGTAACGCGCGAGCCACACGCGCGTGAGCCTAGCGAACGAGCCGGTCAGGGCTCGGGGTGCTCGGTGACGTTCTGGAGGTAGAGCTGCTCGCCGAGCGTCTCGATCAGGTCGAGCTGCGTCTCCAGGTAGTCGATGTGGTGCTCCTCGTCCTCGAGGATGTCCTCGAAGATGTTGGCCGAGGTGACGTCGCCGACCGAGCGCATGTACTCGATGCCGCGGCGGAGGCGTTCGATCGCCTCCTCCTCGACCTTCATGTCGCACTTGAACTGCTCTTTGACCGTCTCGCCGATGCGCAGCGGGAACAGCTTCTGGAAGTTCGGCAGGGCTTCGAGGAAGAGGATGCGCTCGGCGAGCCGGTCGGCGTGCTTCATCTCGTCGATCGACTCGTGCCGGGTGTACTTCGCCAGCTTCGTGAAGCCCCAGTTCTCCTGCATGCGGTAGTGCAGCCAGTACTGGTTGATGGCGGTCAGCTCCGCCGTGAGCTGTTCGTTGAGGAATTCGATGACGCGGGCGTCGCCTTGCATGGCCGTGTGAACCTCCCAGTGAGATATCCCGGAAGGCAATCTACGCGCGTATGTCCGAAACATCGCGCTAAGGCATGAAACGGCGCGCCGAGCGCGGTCGAGCCAGAGCGTTAAGCAGGCACTGCGGAGAAGTAGTCCTCGATCATGTCGCGCAGCCGGTCGTGGCAGGTGAAGCAGTTGGTGCCCGCTTCGCACTCGTCGCCGATCTTCTCCAGGTCGTGCGCGCCGCACTGGATGGCCGAGTGAACCTCTTCCTCACTCACTCGGTTGCAGATGCACGCGTACACCGGGGTCCTTCCTGAGGGGGCGGTTAGCCTTGCCTCAGTAAGGGTGCCCTAAAACACCAGCTCACGCAAGGTGTGGTGACACACTGCGCAGTGCCGCGAGATCATCGGCGTGGGACTCCGCCGGGGTTTCCACGATCACGGGGAGGCCGGCCGCCGCCGGATGGGCCAGCAGTTCCCGGAAGGGCTCCAGCCCGATCATGCCCTGCCCGATCGCCTCGTGGCGGTCGCGCGTCGACCCCAGCGGGTCCTTGGAATCGTTGGCGTGCACCAGATCCAGCCGCCCCGGGCCGACCGCCGTGACCAGCGCGTCGAGGGTGGCCGTCATGCCGCCGGGGGTGGCCAGGTCGTGCCCGGCCGCCCAGGCGTGGCAGGTGTCGAAGCAGACGCCCAGGGCCGGGTGGTGGTCGACGGCGGCGAAGTACTCCGCGAGGTGCTCCACCCGGGCCGCCAGCGACCTCCCGCCGCCCGCCGAGGGTTCGACCAGCAACCGCGGCCAGCCCGCCGCCAGCGACCTGTCCAGCAGCGGCAGGAGCGCCTCGCGTACCTGCTTCCAAGCCTGATCGGTGTGGCTGGGGTCGACCGAGCTGCCCGCGTGGAAGACCACGCCCCGCGCGCCGATGGCCTGACCCCGGATCAGGGCGTGCGAGATCGCGGCCTCCGACTGGGTGACCGTCGCGGGTGTGGGTGATCCCAGGTTGACCAGCAGGGGAGCGTGGATGAACGACGGGATCGTTCGCTCGGCGCAGCCGGCGAGGAAGGCCCCGTCCTGGACGGGATCCCCGGCCGACTGCCGCCAGCTGCGGGCGTTGCCGATGTAGACCTGCACGGAGCCCGCGCCGACCTGATCGACGTACGCCAAAGCCGTCTTCGCCAACCCGCCGGCGGAGTTGGAGTGCACTCCGAGCATCAGACCACCCGGCAGCGGATCACTACCTGCTGCCCCTGGTTGACCATCGTGCCCGGCTTGGGATCCATGTCGCGCACCCAGCCGCTCTCGCCCATCTGCCCGTCCACCTGCACGCCCAGCTGCATGCTCTCGAGCTGCCGCTTGGCGTCGCCGCAGCCCCAGTTCATCACGTCGGGCATGGCGAACGAGGTCTGGTTCTCGCTGACCGTCAGGGTGATCGTCTGGCCCTTCTCCACGCCCGAGCCGTCCACCGGGTCCTGGGCGATGACCTGGCCGTTGGGCTTGTCGGACTTCTGGAAGGTGATGGCGACCTTCAGCCCCATGCCTTCCAGCGTGGTGCGGGCGACGCCCTGATCCTGGCCGACCAGGTTGGGCACGGTCAGCGGGGCCTTGCCCTTGCTCAGGATGAGCGTCACCTTGTCGCCGGGCTTCAGCTCGGTGCCCACGGTCGGCTGGACCGCGATGACGGTGTTGGCGGGGACGGTGTCGCTGTATTGCCCGGCGCCCTTGACCGGCTGGAGCTTCACGGCCGACAGGTCGACGACGGCCAGTTCCCAGGTCTTGCCGACGACGTCGGGCACCTGGTAGCGCTCCGGGCCCAGGGACAGGGTCAGGTCGATGTCGCTGCCCTTGACGACCTTTTCGCCGGGCGGCGGGTTCTGCTCCAGGACGGTGTCCTTGGCGATCTCCTCGCTGAACCGGCCCTGCTCGAAGTGCGCGGTGAAACCGGCCTTACGAGCCAGCGCCTCAGCGGAGGCGCGGTCGAGCCCGGTCAGCTTCGGGGCGGCCTCGTAGCGGCCGAAGCCGAGCCACCAGCCGCCGACCAGCACCAACAGGGCCAGCACGACCAGGCTGGCGGTCAGCGCCATCCGGCCGCGCGGCGAACCCTTCACCCGCGCGTACGCGTCGCGGGCGCGCTCGACGAGCGTCGGGTCCTCGTCGGCGTACTGCTGCTGCTGTTGTGGTGGTGCCGGACGCCCGCGGGTGGCCGGGCCGGGTGACGGCAGCCGGGCCCAGGACGGCCGGTCCGACGGCCTGACCTGCCCGACGACCATGGTCGGCTGAGCGGACGGCCGGGCGCGGGCGGCCGCGGCGATGATCACTTCGCGCGCCTGCTGCACCTCGGCGAGCATGGCGCCCGCGTCGGTGGGCCGCAGCGCGGGATCGCGTCGGGTCGCGCGGGCCACGAGGTCGTCGGTGACCGGCGGCAGCCCCGGCACGAACCGCGACGGCGGCGGCACGTCCCGGTCGACGTGCTGCCAGGCGATGTCGACCGGGCGGTCCCCGTCGTAGGGAACGCGGCCGGTGAGCATCTCGAACAGGACGATGCCGGCCGCGTACACGTCGGAGCGGGGGTCGGCGACGCCGCTGGTCACGAGCTCGGGAGCCACGTACGCCACGGTCGCCATGAGCTGGCCGGAACCGTCGTCGGCGCTGGCCGCGACCGCGCGGGCGAGCCCGAAGTCGGCCACCTTCACGACGGCGTCGACGAGTTCCGCCGAGCCGCCCGGAGCCTCGGCGATCAGCACGTTCTCCGGCTTCACGTCCCGATGCACCAGGCCCGCCCGGTGCGCGGTGGCGATCGCCGAGAGCATCTGCTCCAGCACGGCGAGCGCCTCGATCGGGCTGAGCCGGCGGCGCTCGGCGAGCAGGTCGCGCAGCGTCCGGCCCCGGACGTATTCCATCACCAGGTAGGGCAGCCCGTTGTGGTTGCCCTGGTCGTAGACCGCGACTACGTTCGGATGGGTCAACCGGGCGACGGTCTTCGCCTCGTCGGTGAACCGTTCGACGAACTGCGGGTCAGTGGCGCGACCAGTGTGAATGATCTTGATCGCGACGGTTCGTTCGAGGCGCTCGTCGGTCGCGGTGTAGACAGTCGCCATCCCGCCGCGGGCGACGCGCCCGCGGATGCGGTAGCGGCCGTCCAGCAGCGACCCGAGGAGATTGTCGGCGACCTGAGTGTCCATCGGCGTGCAGTCTAAGTCAGTCTCGGCCGTCCAGACACCATTGGGCCGTTGTACTGGAGTGGAGCGCGCCGCGCCGATGGGCTCGATCACCGGGTGGCCCCGGCTCCGGGGCTCTCCGTCGACCCTGGAGTCGCTGTGGGCGAAGTCACACCGGAGGGGGACGGGGTCGGCGTACCGGACGGGCTCGGGCTGGCCGACGTGCCGGGGCTCGGCGGCTGCGTACAGCTGCACGTGGGCACCGGCGCGGGCGTGGGGACCGGCGGCTTCGGCGTCTTCGTGGTCGCGTGCGGTCGCTTCGTCACCGCGACGGGCGTACCGGGCGCCGTGGTCATCACGACCGGCACGCGTACGCCCTCCGACGGCGTCGGCGACGGGGCCGGCGCGGCATGCGCGGGCAGTCCGGCCGGCGGCGCGCCCGGATCGAGCAACGCCCGCATTCCGGTGATCATCGCGAGGACTCCGCCGGCCGACAGCGCCAGCAGCACCAGCCCCGCCGCCGCCAGCGTCGTGCGCTGCCGGGCGGGGGAGCGTACCGGGTCACCTGGGCGCGGGCCCTTGGGCCGGCTGCGGCGGTGGCCCTTCGGCGGCGGCGGCGCGACGGCCCGCGGGGCGCGCAACTCCACCTCGGTCTCGGACCAGGAGTCGGCCCACGGATCGGCCGGGTTCTCCCCGTCGGCCGACGAGGAGCGCTTGCGCAGGTCGTATCGGACCGAGCGCCAGGCGCCGGCCACCTCTCGCTGGATCACACGCAGGGGGTTCACGTCGCGGTTCCTCGGGTGCGGGATCCCAGCCGGGCTGGTGGATCGGCCCGGCCGATGTGGGATCGTGTACGGGTGACTGAGAACGTCTCAACGTGGGTGAACCTCCCCGACGTGGCCGAGCGCTTCGGCGTGCCGATCACGAAGGTCCACCAGTGGAGGAAGGAAGGCTCGCTGCTGGCGGTGCGCCGGGACGGCGTCCTGCGGGTGCCCGCGGAGCTGGTGGCGAACGACACCGTGCTCAAGCACCTCCCCGGCGTGCTGACGTTGCTGCGGGACGCCGGGTACAACGACGAAGAGGCGCTGCGGTGGCTCTACACCGCCGACGACACCCTTCCCGGCACGCCCGCGCAGGCACTCGGCGGAGACTTGGCGCGTGAGGTCAAACGACGCGCGCAGGCGCTCGCGTTCTAGATGCGGCTGACCTACCTCGCCGTCCTCGCGGGCTGCCTGATCTGCGCGATCTGGCTCGAACCCGTCCTGCACGTCGGGGTGCTGCGCCAGGTCCGCCGGCTGGCGCTCACCATCGCGCCGGTCGCGGCCCTGTTCCTGATCTGGGACCTGGCCGCGGTCCACTCCGGCTGGTGGTCCTTCGACCCCGCGCAACTTCTAGGGGTACGCCTACCGGGCGGGCTGCCGCTGGAGGAGGCGCTCTTCTTCGTGGTGGTGCCGCTGTGCGCCGTGCTCGGCTTCGAGGCCGTGCGGCAGGTCCTCAAGCGATGACGTACACGGTCTCGGTGGTCCTGGGGGTGCTGGCCGCCGTCGCGATCGACCTCTGGGTGCTGCGTACGCGGCTGGTGGCCGGGCTCGTATTCTGGGCGACCTACCCGATCGTGCTGCTGTTCCAGTTGCTGTCCAACGGCGTGCTCACCGGGCGCGGCGTCGTCGTCTACGCCGACTGGACGATCCTGGGCCTGCGGATCGCGTACGCGCCGGTGGAGGATCTGCTGTTCGGCTTCGCCCTCGTGCTGCTCACCCTGTCGGTCTGGGTCTGGCTCGGACGGCGTACGCCAGCAGGGCGATGACGGCCGCGAGCGCGGCGAAGGCCCCCGGCCCCTTCGTCAGCACGGCCAGTCCCAATCCGTTGGGCAGGACGAGGAAACACAGGCCGATCGTCACGGCTATCCGCGTACGCGTCCACGCCTCGGTGCCGGCGGCCAGGACGGCCAGCGGCGCCAAGGCGTACCAGGGGTAGAAGACGGGACCGAGGACGGCCAGCGCCGCCAGCACCCAGCCGCAGGCGGCGATCACCGTCGCGGCCGGTGCCCGCCAGGACTTCTTGATCGCGTACAAGCCGATGATGAGGAGGGCGATCAGGCCGAGCGCGCGCGCCACCGTGATGGACGCGGACATCGCGTCGATCCCGAACGCGCGGAGCAGATAGCCGACCGCCATGCCCGCGCCGGTCGGCAGCGAGGTCCACTGCTGGAGGTCGCCGGTGTCGCGCAGGCCGTTCACCCAGCCGAGGCCGAGCCCGGACGCGAGGGTGAGCGCGGCGAAGGTGCCGGCGCTCGCCGCGAGCGCCGCCCAGCGCTGCCGCCACGGCGGGAGCAGCAGCAGCACGAACGGCAGGGCCACCAGGGCGGTGACCTTGATCGCCACCGCGCCGCCGATCAGCACCCCGGCGATGAGCCAGTCGTTCTTGCGCTTGCTCGTGGCAGCCGCGAGCCCGGCCACGATGAGCCCGGCCATCACCGCGTCGTTGTGCGCGCCGGAGACGGCATGCAGCGCCACCAGCGGCGTGAGCAGGCCGAGCCACCAGCCTTTCCCGTTGCGGGCCAAGGTTTTCAGGCCCCAGCCGAGCAGCGCGAGCCCGCCCAGCGCGATCAGGCGGAGCACGGTGACCGCGACCGTCAGCTGCGTGTCCAGATCGGTGGCGACGAACTTCGCGATCGCCACGGCGGCTCCACTCAGGACGATCGCGAGCGGGCCGTACGGCGTCGGCGTGTGCCACCAGAGCTCCGGCACACTGGGCGTCCACAGACAACCGCCGTCGGCGACGCCGAGCTTGTAGGGGTCCAACCCGGCGAGCCAGATGTCGCCCTGACACGCGTACGCGTAGACGTCCCGGCTGGCCAGCGGCGGCGCGAACAGCAACGGCGCGAACCAGAGCACACTCGGGTTCCTGCTCCGCCACCAGATCAAGCCCAGCGCCGCCGTCGCGACCAGCCACAACAGCAGGCCGAGCTGGAACCGGCCGCTCGTGGAACCCAGGCCCTCCAGGCGGAGCGTCGGCGCGGGATCACCCGACGGCAGCGCACCGGCCAGCCACGCCGCCACCGCCAGCACCGCTGACGCCGCCAGGCCCGCCGCCGCTGCTCGCCCTGCTCCCGCTGCTCGCACCGCTCGCACCGCTCGCCTTCGCTCCCTCCGCACCCCCCACACCCCGCCCCGCGCCCCGCGCCTCGCCCCGTTGATCATGGAGTTAACTGTGGTGTCGACGGTGTGTCGTGGGGGCAAACTCCATGATCAACGCAAGCGCGTCACGGGGACATGGTCGCATCCGCGTCCGGCGCGCGAGCGCATGGCACACTGCCCGGATGGAGATCAGCCGGCGTCGCCTGCCCGTCCTCGTCGCCGTGGCGTCGGTGCTGATCGTGGTTCTCGCGACCGTGCTGGGCTTCTGCGCCGGCCGGTCGGCGGACACCCCGGCCGGCTCGCCGACGTCGGCGATATCGGCCTCGGCAGCGAAGACTCCGGTCTCCGGCCTGCCCACCGTGGCCGTCGCGAAGTTGCCGCAACAGGCCCGGGACACCCTCGTGCTGATCGACAAGGGTGGTCCCTACCCGTACGACCGGGACGGGATCGTCTTCGGCAACAACGAGCGTCTGCTGCCCCAACAGACCCGTGGCTACTACCACGAGTACACGGTCCCCACCCCGGGGTCACGAGATCGGGGCGCCCGGCGGCTGGTCGTCGGCCAGGGCGGCGACATCTACTACACCGACGACCACTACGCGTCGTTCCGGCAGGTGCTCAGGTAGCCCGCCGCGTGCTGGCCTCCGCGAGCCGCAACAACATCCGCTCGCCGTCGGCGTCCAATTCCGCGCCGCGCAACGCGTCCAGCGCCGCGGCGGTCAATTCCGCGATTCTCTCCTCGGTACGCGCGAGAGCGCCCGTGCCGACGATGATCTCGCGGAGGGTGGCGACGCCCGCGGCGTCGAGGTCCGGACTGCCGAGCCGGTCGAGCAGCGCCTCCCGCTCGGCGGGGGTGGCCCGGTCGAGGGCGGCCGCGATGAGATAGGTGCGCTTGCCTTCCCGCAGGTCGTCGCCGGCCGGTTTGCCGGTGACCAGCGGGTCGCCGAACACCCCGAGGATGTCGTCGCGCATCTGGAACGCCTCGCCCAGCGGCACCCCGAACCCCGAGTACGCCACCCGCAGCGCCACCGGGGCGTCGGCGATCGCCGCCCCGAGCAGCAACGGGCGCTCGACGGTGTACTTCGCCGACTTGTACCGGGCCACGGTCCCGGCCCGGCGCATCGAGGTGTCCCCGGTCGCCTGGGTGAGCACGTCGAGGTACTGCCCGGCGGTCACCTCGGTCCGCATCGCGTCGAAGACCGGGCGGCAGCGGGCCAGCGTCACCGGGTCCAGCCCGCCCGCGTGCAGCAGTTCGTCCGACCAGACCAGGCAGGCGTCGCCGAGCAGGATCGCGGCGGACGCGCCGAAGTCGGCCGATTCGCCGTGCCAGGCGTTCTTCAGGTGTAGTTCGCTGAACCGCCGGTGGGCCGCGGGCTCGCCGCGCCGGGTGTCGGAACGGTCGATGAGATCGTCGTGGATCAGGGCGCTGGCCTGCACCAACTCCAGCGACGAGACGGCGGCCACGACGGCGTCCGAGTCCACGCCGCCGGCCGCCCGATATCCCCAGTACGCGAACGCCGGCCGAAGCCGCTTGCCGCCGCCCAGCACGAGCGCGTCGATCGCGTCGGAGAGCGGGGCCAGCTCAGGGTCGATCGCGACGAGCTGGGCCCGCCGATCGGTGAGGAACGCACGCAGCGCCCCGTCCACCCGACGGCGCAGATCGGCCTCGTCGGTGGGGTGGGGCACCGCCGATGAAGTCACTCGTCAGACTCTATAGGCGTACGCCGCCTTCCTTGATCCGGGCCGGTTCCCGGTGTCATACGTCTCGGGTAGGTTCCCATTCGTGACTGTCATCGCTGATCACGGCAACGATCACCGGGCAGAGCAGCTCGAGCCCTATCGCGGCGAGCTGACTGGTTACTGCTACCGGATGCTCGGCTCCGGCTTCGAGGCCGAGGACGCCGTGCAGGAGACCATGGTGCGGGCCTGGAAGGCGTACGACCGGTTTGAGGGGCGTTCGGCCCTGCGGTCCTGGCTCTATCGCATCGCGACCAATGTCTGCCTCGACATGGTCGGCGGCGCGCAGCGCCGGGCCCGGCCGATGGACCTCGGCCCGGCCTCGACCGCGGCCGGCCTGCCCGACGCGCCGCTGCCCGAGCCGACCTGGCTGATGCCGGTGCCGGACAGCCAGGTGCTGCCGTCCAACGGCGACCCCGCCGACGTCGCGGTCGCCCGGGACAGCATCCGGCTCGCCTTCGTCGCCGCGTTGCAGCATCTCGCGCCCCGCCAGCGGGCCGTGCTCATCCTGCGCGAGGTGCTCCAGTGGTCGGCCGCCGAGACGGCCGAGCTGCTCGACACCACCGTCGCCTCGGTCAACAGCGCGCTCCAGCGGGCGCGGGCCACGCTCGCCACCGTCGACACCACCCGGTCCGACACCCTCGACGCGCTCGACGAGGCGCAGCAGGAGTTCCTCGGCAAATACGTCGCCGCCTTCGAGAGCTACGACCTCGAAGCGCTGGCCAGACTGCTGCACGACGACGTCGTCCTGTCGATGCCGCCGCTGGAGATGTGGCTGCGCGGACCAGTGGAGATCCAGGCCTGGATGCTCGGCACCGGCAACGGCTGCCGCGACTCCCGGCTGGTCCCGACGGCCGCCAACGGGAGCCCGGCGTTCGGGCAGTACCGGCCGGCCGCGAACGGCCAGGGGCACGAGCCGTGGGCGTTGATCATCCTGGAGATCGTCGACGGGAAGATCTCGCACGTGAACAACTTCCTGGACACCGAACGGCTGTTCCCCCTGTTCGGGCTCCCGCCCCGGCTCGACTAGACGCCACTCGCCGCCCTGGCGTCGCTCGCCGGAAGGGCGGC
>NZ_JBFBAZ010000160.1:0-16209 GCF_040682475.1 Hamadaea sp. NPDC051192 | reverse complement strand
CCAGGTGCGCCGTCCCGGGCACCACCGGCACGCCGCCGATCCGGTGCTCGTCGAGCAGCCAGTGCGACTGCGGCGACAGGACGCCGGAGCATTCGCCCTCGCCCAGCGTGGTCAGCATCGGGTGCGCCATCGGCTTGCCCGCCTCGCGCAACGCCGACAGCGCCGCCGGGGCAGGAGTCTGCGCGGCCATGCCGACCTCGCTCCAGCCGCCCCAGTTCAACGACACCACCCGGGTACGCCAGCCGTGCGTGCTGCGTGCGTACGCGTCGAGGAAGGCGTTGGCCGCGCAGTAGTCGGCCTGGCCGAGCGCACCGGCGACGGCGGTCACCGAGGAGCACAGGGCGACGAAGTCCAGCTCCAGATCGCCGAACACCTCGTGCAGCGCCCGGGTCCCGTCGACCTTCGGCCCCAGGACGGCTCGGCTGCCGGCCGGGTCGGCGACCTCCACCATCGCTCCACCGGCCACCCCGGCGGCGTGCACGATGCCGTCGAGCCCGCCGAAGGCCGCCTGCGCCGCTTGGCGTACCAGGTGCAAGGCTTGTGGATCGGTGACGTCGGCGGCGACCGTGACGACGTGGCCGCCGGTGGCCTCCATGCGGGCGATCGCCGAGGCGGCGGCCGGCGTGGCCGCAGACCGTCCGATCAGGACGAGCCGGGCGCGGAACCGCGCCGCGAGATCCTCAGCGAGGGTGAGGCCGATGCCGCCGAGACCGCCGGTGATCAGATAGCGGCCGCCGTCGCGCAGCGGCCCGTCGCCCTCGGGCAGCGTGACCTGCTCGTACGCGAGCGACCACCGCCGCGTGCCGCGCAGCGCCACCTCCGGCAGGTCGTCCCGGCCGACCTCGGCGGCCAGCGATCCCGGCGTGACGCTGTCGTCGACGTCGATCCGCCGCACGGCCAAGGCGGGCAGTTCGAGTGGCACGACCCGGCTGATCCCGGCGAGCGTCGCATGCTGCGGCATCGTCAGATCGCCGCCGAGCACGTCCTCAGCCGACCGGCTGACCAGCACCACCCGGACACGATCGGACGCGTCCTCGGCGGCGATCGCCTGCACCAGCGCCAGTGCGCTGAGGTAGCAGTCGTCGTCGGCGTCCAGCGCGAGCCCATGCACCACGGTGCACTGTCCGGTGGGGACAGCGGCCGCACGGAGCACGGTCGCGCCCAGCGTCTCGGCGAGGGCGTCGCCGCGCGGACCGCCGGACAGAACATAGGCATCGCCGGTGAGCGCGGACGGCGAGGTGGTGTGCTGACGCCACACCGGCTCCGCGAACCAGCGCTCCAGCGGCAGCCGGCCGCCCGAGGCGGGCTTGGCCGCCACCTTGGGCGCGGCGCTCGGCGTCACCCAGTAGCGCTTGCGCTGGTACGCGTACCCAGGCAGCGGAACGCGGTGGCCGTTCCCGGTGAACGCGTCCCCGGCGACGGGGACACCGGCGGCCCACAGCGCCCCGGCGGCCTGGGCGAGGGTGGCCAGCTCCCCGGCCTTCTCACCGACCCCGGGCAGGCTGTGCACCGGCGGGACGGCGTCGCGGCCGCTCTGCAACCTGGCGAGCCCGGCGAGCTGCCGCCCCGGGCCGCACTCGAGCAGCACCGGATCCCCGGCGAGCAGCGTACGCAGGCCGTCGCCGAACCGCACCGGCCGCCGGATGTGCCGCGCCCAGTACATCGGGTCGACGGCGTCCTCGGCGGTGATCCACTCGCCGGTGACGTTGGAGACGAACGGGATCGTCGGCGTACGCCGTGGCACCGCCGCAACCACCCGGGCGAACTCGTCGAGGATCGGTTCGGTCATCGCCGAGTGGAACGCGTGCGACGTACGCAGCGCCCGGGAGCCGATCCCGTCGGCCTTCAGCTTCTCCGCGAACGTCGCCACCGCGTCGACCGGCCCGGCGACCACACACGTCCCCGGCCCGTTGATCGCGGCCACGCTCAGCGGCTCGGGCAACTGCCCGACGACGTCGGCCTCGTCCAGCTGCACGGCGAGCATCGCGCCCGGCGGCAACTGCTGCATCAACCGGCCGCGCTCGGTGACCAGGCGCATCGCGTCCGCCGGTGCGAACACCCCGGCCAGGGTCGCGGCGACGTACTCGCCGATCGAGTGGCCCAGCAGCGCCGACGGCGTCACGCCCCAGCTCTCCCAGGTACGCGCCAGCGCGTACTCGACGGCGAACAGCGCCGGTTGGGCGTACTGGGTCTGGCGGAGCTTCTCCTCGTCCAGCCTCAGCAGCTCGGCCGCGCCGAGGGACTGGATCGCCTCCCGGAACACCGGCTCGTGCTCGTACAGCTCGGCGGCCATCCCGGCGTACTGGGCGCCCTGTCCGGACAGGAGGAAGGCGACCGTCCGGTGTCCACTCGCGACCGACGGCTTGAGGCGTTTGCGGTCAGCGAGCGCCGCGGCCGCCGCGCCGACGTCCTCGGCGACGACGACCGCCCGGTGCGGATGCTCCGCCCGCCCCATCCCGAGGGTGTACGCGACGTCGTCCAGGTTGTGGTCGGTGTTCTGGTCGGCCAGGTTCGCCGACAGCCGCTGGGCGGACTCCCGCAACGCCTCCGGCGACATGGCCGACAACCGCAGCAGTCGTGGTTGAGCACTGCGCGTGGCAGGAACGTGCGCGGGCGGCTGTTCGAGGATGGCGTGCGCGTTCGTCCCGCCGATGCCGAACGAGCTGACGGCCGCGCGCCGGGGCCATTCCTCGGCCGGCCATCCGGCCACCGAGGTGACCAGGCGGAACGGGGTCTTGCCGAAGTCGATCGCCGGGGTCGGCTGCTCGATGTTGATCGTCGGCGGCACGAGTCCACGTTCGACGGTCAAGGCGGCCTTGATGAAGCCGACGACGCCGGCGGCCTGGCTCAAGTGGCCGATGTTCGCCTTCGCCGTGCCCAGCCCGCACCAGCCGACGTCGGCCGTGTCCCGGCCGTAGGCCCGGGTCAGCGCGCGCACCTCGATCGGGTCGCCGAGCGCGGTCCCGGTCCCGTGCGCCTCGACGTAGCCGATCGTGCGCGGGTCGACCCCGGCAGCGTCCAGCGCGTGCTCGACGACCTGCTGCTGGCCCGAGACGCTCGGGGCGGAGAAACCGACCTTCGCCGCGCCGTCGTTGTTGACCGCGCTGCCGCGTACGACCGCCCGGATCGTGTCGCCGTCGGCGATCGCGTCGGCCAGCCGCTTGAGCATGACGACGCCGACGCCGCTGCCCCACAGCGTGCCGCCGGCCTCGGCGTCGAACGGGCGGCAGTGCCCGTCGTCCGACAGGAACCCGTCGCTGCCCCGATAGCCGACGGCGTGTGGCAGCTCCACCGACACGCCACCGGCCAGCGCCGCATCGCACTCGCCGTTGCGCAGCGACTCGCAGGCCAGATGGATGGCCACCAGCGAGGTGGAGCAAGCGGTGTGCACGGCCAGACTCGGACCGCGCAGGTTCAGCTTGTACGACGCCATCGTGGCCAGGTAGCTGGGCGAATTACCGATCGCGACGGCCAGGCTGCCCCGGTGCGCCGCCCACAGGGGAGCATCCTCGGCGAGGTACTCCCAGTGGTACTGATTGCCGCCCGCGCCGCAGAACAGGCCGATGTCGCCGGCGTACCGGGCGGGGTCGTAGCCCGCGTTCTCCAGCGCGGCGTGCACCGTCTCCAGCAGCAGCCGGTGCTGCGGATCGGCCAGCCGCGCCTCCTGCTCGGTCATCCCGAACAGCTCGGCGTCGAAGTGGTCGAACTTCTCCAGCACCGGCGCGGCCGACACCCAGCTCGGATCGTCCAGATCGGCCGCCGAGACGCCCCGGGCCAACTGCTCGTCGCGGTCGAACCGGGAGACCGACTCGACGCCGTCCAGCAGGTTGCGCCAGAACTCCTCGACGTCGGACGCGCCCGGGACGCGGGCGGCCAAGCCGATCACGGCGATCGGCTCCACCCCGTCGTAAGCGCCGTCGGCCTCGTCGTACTCCGCGGGCATCGTCACTCCTCGTTGAGTGCCAGGTCGTCAGTGATGAGCGCGGCCAGCTCGGGCAGCCGCTCGTGCAGGAAGAAGTGCCCACCGGCGACGGTGTGCAAGGTGAAGCCCGCCCCCGCCAGCCGGCCCCATTGGGCGACCGTCGAGAGGCGTACGCGGTCGTCTGACTCGCCTGCGAACGCGACGATCGGGACGGTCAGCGGCGGCCGGGTCACGTGGCGATAGCCGTCCACCCACGCCAGATCGGCGCGCAAGGCGGGCACGAGCAACGCCAGCAGCTCCGGTTCGGCCAGCACCTCTTCGGCGAAACCGCCCGCCGGGGCGAGCCGGGCGACGAGCTGCGCGTCCGGCAACTCCGACAGCCCGTGCAGCGGACCGTCCGGCGGCAACTGCGGAGCGCGGCACGCCGCGACGAACAACCGGACCGGCGGGACCGGCAGCGCCTGCGTCACCTCGTACGCCAGCCGCGCGCCCATCGAATGTCCATAAAGGGCGAACGGGCGGTCGGCGTCCGCGGCGATCGCGGCGGCGACGTCCTCGACGGCGAACTCGGGCGCCTCACCCAGCCGCGTCTCACGACCGGGCAGCTGCACTCCGACGATCTCGACGTCCTCGCCGAAAGCGGTGGGCCACAACCGGAAGGCGTTCGCGCCGGCTCCGGCGTACGGCAGGCAGTACAGCCGTAACCGGGCAGCGGGCCTCGGCACCGGCCGGGCCAGCCACCGCGTCGTCACACCCCCCGTCACCACGCCGCGAATGCTGTCACGTGATCAAGCTCGCGGCAAGACCCACTTCAGACGATCATCCACTATGTCCAGGACCATGTCGTGCCTTAAGGTCCCCCGCATGGTCACGACAAGGGTGTCGATCGTCTTCCCGCCTTCAGCCGATCCGTCGCTGCCCTACGGGGCGCTCCCGCTACTCGGCGCTGTCCTGCGCCGGGGCGGCTTCGAGAACGTCGTCCTGCGCGACGTGAACCTGGAGGCGTTCGACGCGTTGCTTCGGCCGGAGTACCTGAAGACGGCAGCCGACCGGGGCGACAGTGGACTCCCGCGAGCCGTCGTGGACGAGGTGATCGCCGGCATCGACGACGCCCGGCGCGTACTGCGTGATCCGGTGGACTTCTTCGACCCCGCGAAGCTGTTGTACGCCAAGCGCATCTTCCACCTCGCGGGCGAGGTGATCACGGCCGGGCATCCCGGGCTCACCTTCGGCAAGTACTCGTACTCGGCGTCCACCTACGACTCATACGAGGAGGTCGACGCCGCGGTCAGCCGGGACGCGGGGCCGCTCGGCGAGTACTTCCGCGACGTCGCCGTCCCCTCGCTGCTCGCCGACCGGCCCGACGTCATCGGCCTGTCCGTGCCGTACTTCTCCCAGCTCATCCCAGCCTTCCTGCTCGCGCAGGCGATCCGCGACCAGGACCCCGGGGTCCACATCACCTGGGGCGGCCCGGTCATCACGTGGGGCAAGGACGTGCTCACCGCGGACCCGCGGTTCGGCCGCTGGCTCGACTCGTTCTTCGTCGGCGAGGCCGACGAGACGTTCCTCCACTTCATCGAGGCGCTCGCCGGTCGCCGCGAGATCAGCGACGTCAAGAACATCATCCGGTACGCCGAAGGCCAGGTGATCAGCCAGCTGGACCACGCCTACCAGCTCAACCTGGACTGGCCGCCCGCGCCGGACTTCTCGATGATGCCGATGGACCGCTACTTCGCACCGAAGCGGCTGATCTGCCTCGTGCCCACCCGGGGCTGCTACTTCAACAAGTGCGCGTTCTGCAACTACGCCTTCATCAAGATGGCGCCGTATCGGATGCGCTCGCCGGAGCGGATCGCCGCCGACGTCGCCGAGATCCAGGCGTCGACCGGCGAGGACGTGTTCTGCTTCGAGTCCGACGTCATCCTGCCCGGCCACCTGCGGCAGATCTCCGAGGCGATCCTGTCCGCCGAGCTGGACGTACGCTGGCACGCGGTCGCCCGGTTCGAGAAGGGGTTCTCCGACGAGATCTTCACGACCATGCGCGAAGCCGGCTGCGTACGCCTCTACATGGGCTTGGAGAGCGGCAACGACCGGGTGCTGAAGGCCATGGTGAAGGGCACCGACCAGAAGCGGATGGCGACCATCCTCGCGCAGTGCCACGCCGCCGGCATCGCCGTCGAAGCGGGAGTGTTCAGCGACTTCCCATCGGAGACCGTCGAGGAGGCCGACGAGACCTACCGGTTCATCCGCGACCACCGGCACGTCATCGCGCGTGCCGACGTCGGCACTTTCCGGCTGCTCAAGGGAGCCCCGATCGCCGACACCCCGCAGCTGTACGGGATCACGCTGCGCGACGAGCCGGCCAAGCGCTGGTACCACCTCGACTTCGAGGATCCGACGCCCCGCGAGCACGACGGGCCCACCGCGGCCGAACGCATCCAGCGGCTCTATCCGGAGGTCGCGCTGATCGACGTCCCGGAGGACATCCTTTACACGGCGGTCGTCGGAGCGGGCGTCTTCCGCGACTTCTTCGGCGACTCCGCGATCCCGGCCGCCGAGGCCCCGCCCGGCGACCTGCAGCAGATTCGCATCACGAACTCCGGCGCGGTCCACTTCGGCGTCGGCGACCGGGCGGCCTTCGAGGCGTCCAGCCTGACGATCACCATCGCGGTCGACGGCGAGCGCAAGACCATCACTCCGGTGGCCTGAAGCCGCATTGGCCTAAGCTGCGGACATGGCTGATCAACGACCGCCGCGCCTGCTCGTCGGCGAACGGGAAACCCTCGTCGAGCTGCTCCAGTACCACCGGGAGTCGCTCGTCCGCAAGGTCACCGGAGTGTCGGAGGAGGCGGCGCGGCAGTCCCCGGTCGGCAGCGGCACCACCCTGTTGTGGCTCGTCAAGCACCTCACCGCCACCGAGCTCGCCTGGTTCCGCGTACGCTTCGCCGGCGAGGACGTCGAGCTGCCGTCGAGCGAGGTTCGGCCGGACGACACCGTCGCGGGCGCGCTGGCGGCGTACCAGCAGTCCTGGACTGAGGTCGCGCCGATCCTCGCGACCGGCGACCTGGACGCCGAGTGCCGGCAGCCGGGCAACCAGCCCTCGGCCAACCTGCGCTGGGTTCTCGCGCACATGCTGGAGGAGACGGCCCGGCATGCCGGGCACGCGGACATCCTCCGCGAGCTGATCGACGGCTCGACCGGCCGCTAGCCGAGGTCCACCGCCTCGCTCGTCCCCAGCGTCATATAGCGGTTGGTGTCGATGACGGCGCGGGCGGCCAGTTCGTCGGAAGCGATCATCCCCGCACGGTAGCCCCTCGATCCCGGCAGATCACGGTTACGCAGGCATCCGCGAGCCGCTTCAGCCTGCACAACCGTGATCCGCACCAACGGGCGGGGCGGAAATCCGTTGCCGACGCTGGGCGGCGTCGCGGACTCTGTCGCCATGGGCATGCTCGACGCCGCCGCACAACGAGTCGCCGCCGGAGCGACGATCGCGGTGCGGCCGACCGGCACCTCGATGATTCCGCTGATCGCCAGCCGGTCACTGGTGACGATCGCGCCGGTCGATCCGGCGAGGGTCGAGGTCGGCGACATCGTGCTCGCCAAGGTCGCGGGCACCGTCTACCTGCACCTGGTGTCGGCGGTGAACCACGCCGCCGGACGAGTGCAGATCAGCAACAACCGTGGCCGGGTCAACGGCTGGACCGGCTACGGCCGCGTCTACGGCATCTGCACAGCGGTCGACGGCGTGGCGCGGCCCCGGACCGCGACCAAACTCAGGTCCGAAGCCGCCACTGATTAGCGGGGGAGGGGGATCCAGGTGCCGTGCGGGGCCGTGCGCAGCAGCGATGACAGCCCCGCGTCGTCGAAGGCGCTCTCGATCCCGGCGAGTCCCTCGGAGAAGTGCGCCCAGCCGTCGTAGTGCGCGGGAATCACCAGGTCCGCGCCCAGCACCGCGGCGGCGGCCGCGGCCCGCTCACCATCGAGGGTCAACGCGCGCCCGTTGAAACGCATCTGTACGCGAGCCGCACCGACGTTGAGCACGGCGACGTCGATGTCCGGTACGCGTCGCGCGATCTCGGCGACCGTGCGGATCGACGCGTTGTCCCCGCTGACGTAGACCGTCGGCAGCCCCGGTCCGGTGAGGACGAACCCGACGACCTCGCAGTTGACGTTGCCGTCCGGGTCTCGTTCGCCGTCCTCGGGCCCATGCACGGCCGGCACCGTCTGGATGGTCAGCTCGCCGCCGTCCGGCCGCACCACCGTGTGGCTGTCCCAGGGGCGTACGTCGAGCGCGGGCGAGCCGAGCCGTCCGGCGGTCACCGGTCCGGCGATGACGAGCGGCGCGGCCAGGGCGTACGCCCGACCGCGGTCGTCGAGATTGTCGGGGTGCAGGTCGTGGCTGACGAGCACGACGTCGGCCGGGCCGACGACGTCTTCGGCGACGGCGGGCCCGCCGGTCTTGGTGAGGTATCCGTGCGGTCCGGCGTCGTCGAACGTCGGGTCGGCGACGATACGCAGTCCGCCGAGGTCGAGGACGGCGGTCGGCCCGCCGAGGACGGCGATCGCACCGTCCTGGCGGGTCAGGCTGATCTTGGCTTCCACGCTCGAACTGTAGCCGCCGCCGCGGGCGAATGCGCTTTCCTCCGCCTGGGCGGTGGACTAGCGTCGCGGCCATGACGGGGATCGAAGAAGTTCCGCGCGGCGTACGGGTGGCCACCTGGACGATGTGGCTGTCCGCCCCGGTCGGGCTGCTGCTCGTGCTCGACGGGCTCCTCGAACTGCACTGGTGGGGATCCGCCGATGCGGCCCGGCTCGCCGGTCTCTTCCGGCAGATCAACGCCGAGTACGGACTGCTGACCCCGGCGTTGCTGCGGGACCGGCGCGGCGCCACCGAGCTGATCGTCCTCGGCGTGATCTGCCTGGCCGGAGCCATGCTGGCGGCGTTCGTCCGGCGGGGTTCGACAGCCGCGCGGACCTCGGCGCTCGTCCTCAACGCGATCACCCTGTTCTACGGGTTGTTCGGCATCGGCGCCGATCTGAGCGCGCCGCTGCGCCTGGCCGACTACCTCGGTCAGCTGCGGACACTCGCCTCCGGCGACCGCATCCCCGAGATCCAGGCGCTGGTCTACCCGGCCTGGTACGCCTGGCTCGAAGATGTGGCGCAGGGACTACAGGCGCTCGCCGCGTTGGCCGTGCTGGTGACCCTCGCGTACGCGATGATCTGGCACCCGCAGTTCTTCGGCGACCGCCGGACCGACGCGGCGGACGGCGGCGACCAATGGGGCGAGGCGCTGCAGCGCATCCGGCAGGAACGGGCGCAGTCCCAAGCCGACGCGTAGATCGGGCGCGTAGGTTGGGGCGGTGGAAGAAGAGATCGTCGACAGCCCGGTCGGCTGGGTGGCCAAGCACATCGACTCTTATGTGAACTCCGACGGCGGCAAGGGGCACGAGTACTACGGGGCGAACGCCCTGCTCCTGACGACCCGGGGGCGGAAGTCCGGCAAGCTGCGCCGCACGGCGCTCTACTACGGCGCTCGGGGCGACGACGTCGTGCTGGTCGCCTCGAACGGCGGTTCGGTGGGGCATCCGTTGTGGTACCGCAATCTGGCCGCCGATCCGAATGTCACGGTGCAGATCAAGGACGACGTGTACGCGGCGGTGGCGCGTACGGCCGAGGGCGCGGAACGGGCCGAACTCTGGGAGCTGATGACCGGAGTGTTCCCGACGTACGCCCAGTATCAGGCGAAGGTCGACCGCGAGATACCCGTCGTCGTGCTGACGCGGGCGACCGGCGAAGCCGCGTAGGACCGAGATCCCCGCGACATCGGGGGCGTCCGGAACCCCGGCCGCCCCCGATGCCCGGCTCACGCCACGACGGCGCGTTCGAGCAGCGTACGGTGACGAATCATCCAGTCCGCCGCGCGTGCTCGCCAGGCGAGCGACCACAGCGGCCCGGGGTCGGCCGACCCGGGCGTGATCCCGGCGCGGGCCGCCTCGGCGGCGCAGTCTCGGATCGCGACCTCGATCATCCGCGTCACGAGCACTTGGCGGTCCTCGCCCGGCAGCTCATAGCCGTCGAGGAAGGCCCGCAGGTGCAGAGCGCGGGTGTCCGGATCCGGCAGCCCGTGCCGGGCGGCCACATCGTCGTCGTGCAGCTGCGCGTGCCACCAGCCGGTGGCGGCGACCTCGTCGAGCCGGTCGACCGGCCCGGCCAGGGTCCAGTCGATGAGCCCGACCGGCTCGCCGTCCCGGGCGATGACGTGCCAGGGACCGGCGTCGCAGTGTCCGATCACCGTGTCCGGCCCGGATCGGTGCATCCACCACGGCTGCCAGTACGCGTCCGGCGGCGGCACGAAATCGGCGCCCGCCGTGTGCAGATCGCGCAGCAGGCGCCCGACCGCGTGCACGGCGTCTTCTGACGGCCAGGCGTACGGGTGGACGATGTCTCCGTCGATCCAGGTGAGCACCTCGTCAGTGCCGTCGGCGCCGTCGCCGACCACCCGGGGACTGCCGGCGAATCCGGCCTGCTCCAGGTGACGCAGCAAGGCGTGGACCGTCGGCGTCCACGGACCGGCCGCGCGACGGGTGGTGCCGCCCCGGCGGCGGGTGTGACTGGGTCCGCCTTCGGCCGCGGGCAGCGGTTCGAAGGACGATGGGGATTGCATGGATTTCTCCTCAGGTCAGCTTGGCGTGCGGAAACGCGGCACCTCGGACGGGGTGCCGATCGAATCGCCGCCACGACGCGGGAGAAGCGGAGATCAGCTCTCGGGCGTCGCGACGGCAGGGGCGACCAGGCTGATGACCATGCATGTCATAGCGACCTCCTACCGTTTCAGCTGACGCGCACGAGGCTAGCGGTCGTCGATGCGATGGCGCGAGCCGTTTTCAGCGGCGGTGGTATTTCGGCCCGTCGAGGTCGTTCATCTCGCCGCGGTAGACGCCGTCGCGGATCTCGGAGGTGTACTCCGCCAGCTCGGGCATGCCCAGCTCGGCGGCGACGGCGAGTTCGGCCTCCACGTCGTACGGGACGCGGACGAATTGGATCGAGAACGGCGCCTCTTCGGGCGAGCCGTAGACGCCTTCGAGGATGACGTAGACCGGGGTCGGATCGTCCATGCTGTTGCCGACGCTGCCCGTGTTGAACAGGGTGCGCCGCTGCCGGTCCACCTCGTAGTACGGGTCGTGGGTGTCGCCGTAGCCGACGACGTCCGGCACCGGCCCGTCGCCGGTCGCGGGGGTGTTGGCGAACAGCTCCAGGAACTCGGCCTCGGTGTGATCGAAGCGTACGCGTCGATGCACGCTGGTCGAGGAGGCGTGGAACAGGCGCACCCGCCGCCCGCTGAGCAGGAAGTCGAAGTTGAACGGGAGCTTGCGCAGCCAGTCGCCCTGCCCGTCGGACAGCTGCGCGAGCCACCACCGGAACGCCTCGTTGTCGAAGCCACGATCTGGATCAGGCAGCGCGTCGTCCCAATTGCCGAGCAGGTTGACCTCGCACACCTCCTGGCAGCGGTCGATCACCTCTCGCCCCCGCGGCCCTTTGCCGACGTAGTCGCCGAGGTTGAAGATCCGCTCGATGCCCCGGTCCCGGATGTCGGCCAGGACGGCCTCCAGCGCGGTGAGGTTGCCGTGGACGTCGGAGATCAGCGCGATCTTGTCGAGGTGTCGGGGCATGCCCCCCATCCTGGCACGGCGTCACCCGCGCCGACTGCACGCCGTCACCCGCCCGAACGCCACGGCGTCCCGCCCGAACGGCACGGCGTCACCCGCCCGAACGCCACGGCGTCACCCGCCAGGACGCGCCGCGGAGTCCCGCAACGCCAGCAGGGCCTCGCCCCACATGTGCTCCGAGTGACGTACCTCTTCCTCACTGCCGGCGTTCGTCTGGGTGATCGTCACCGCGGTCTGGTCGCCGACCGGCACCAGGTCGAACGTCACGACGTGATAGTTGTCCGGCTCGTCCGGCAGCCCCGACAGCGGGCTGAAATGGGTGAACCGCAGGTATTGGCCGGGTTCGGCGTCCAGGATCTCGCCGTGGTCGTGGAACTCGCGGCCCTGCCAGGTCCCGTCGAACCGGATCGGCGACCCGGGCTCCCAGTCGGTCGTCACGTCAGCTCCGAAGAATGCCTCGCCGACCGTCCGTGGATCGGTGAGCGCGTCCCACACAGCGGTGGGATCGGCGGGGATGCTGACGCTGCTGATGGCGATGAACTTGGTGGTCATGGCGTCTCCCTCCGGCATGAAAGGTCTGTTCCCCATCGGCCCCGCGGCAAACACCGGGCACACCCGTCGATGAAGGGGCAGACTGGTACGCATGCCGAACGTGGCGCAGAAGCTGATCGCGTCCCACCTGGTGGCGGGCGAGCCGACCCCGGGCACGGAGATCGGGCTCCGCATCGACCAGACCCTCACCCAGGACGCCACCGGGACCATGGTGATGCTGGAACTGGAGGCGCTCGGGCTGGACCGGGTGCGTACCGAGGTGTCCGCCCAGTACGTCGACCACAACCTGGTCCAGGCCGACGAGCTCAACATGGCCGACCACCTGTTCCTGCGGTCGGCTTGCCGACGGTTCGGCATCTGGTACTCCGGCCCCGGCAACGGCGTCTCCCACCCCACCCACATGCAGCACTTCGGCGTACCGGGGAAGACGCTGATCGGCTCGGACTCGCACACCTGCGCGGCCGGCTGCCTCGGCATGCTGGCGATCGGGGTCGGCGGCCTCGAAGTCGCGATGGCCATGGCCGGGCAGCCGCTGTTCGTCCGGATGCCCCGGATCTGGGGCGTACGCCTGACCGGCGAGCTGCCGCCGTGGGTGAGCGCCAAGGACGTGATCCTGGAGATGCTGCGCCGGCACGGCGTCGGCGGGGGAGTCGACAAGATCATCGAGTACCACGGGCCGGGGCTGGCCGGACTGACCGCGATGGATCGGCACGTGATCGCGAATATGGGTGCGGAGCTGGGCGCGACCGCCACGGTGTTCCCGGCCGACGACCAGGTGGCGGCGTTCCTGCGCGGCCAGGGCCGGGCGGCGGACTTCACGGAGCTGCTCGCCGACCCCGACGCAGGTTATGACCTGACCGACGAGATCGATCTGTCCACGCTGGAACCACTCATCGCGGCGCCGCAGTCGCCCGGCAACGTGACCCCCGTACGCGACGTCGCCGGCGAGCCGGTGCACCAGGTCGTCGTCGGCTCCTCGGCCAACCCGGGGCTGCGGGACGCGGCCGTGGTCGCCGCGATCCTCGCCGGCCGGCGTACGCACCCGCAGGTGTCGCTGGACGTCAACCCGGCCAGCCGCCAGACCCTGGCCGAACTGACCACGATGGGCGCGACCCTCGACCTCGTCCGCGCCGGGGCGCGACTGCACCAGACCGGCTGCCTCGGCTGCATCGGCATGGGTCAGGCCCCGGCGATCGGGCGCAACAGCCTGCGTACCTTCCCGCGCAACTTCCCCGGCCGCTCCGGTACCCACGACGACCAGGTGTGGCTGTGCTCGCCGGAGACGGCCGCGGCGGCCGCGCTGACCGGCCAGATCACCGACCCCCGCGACCTGCCCGCCCTGCTCGGCGTCGACCAGCCGCGGATGCGCCTGCCCGAACCCATGCCGGGCATCGCCGTCCTCGAACCGCCCCTGCCGCCCGCCGAAGCGGCCGCCGTGGACCTGGACAAGGCCCCGAGCATCGGCCGGCTGCCCGACCTCGACCCGCTCCCCGACCGGCTCGACCTGCCGGTCGCGCTCCGCCTCGGCGACAACATCTCCACCGACGAGATCATGCCTGCCGGAGCGCGAGCCCTCCCGCACCGCAGCGACATCACGCGACTCGCGGACTTCGTCTTCGAACAGGTCGAGCACGGGTACGCCGACCGGGTGCGGGCCTTGGGCCCGCACGCGATCATCGCCGGGAACAACTACGGGCAAGGCTCCTCCCGTGAGCATGCCGCCATCGCCCCGCGCTATCTGGGTCTGCGCCTGGTCGTCGCCCGGTCGTACGCCCGCATCCACTGGCAGAACCTGGCCAACTTCGGCATCCTCGCGCTGGAGTTCGCCGACCCCGCCGACTACGACCGGCTCGCCGCCGGTGACGTGCTGACGATCGGCGATGTGCGTACCGCCGTGCAGGCCGGCCCTGAGCTTACGGCGTCCACGCAGGATGGTCGCGAGCTGCGGCTGCGGCACCGGCTGTCGCCGCGCCAGATCGCGATGGTCCTCGCCGGCGGCCAGATCCCCCTGCTCCGGGAATCCGAAGCTCGCTGACCGCACGGATCAGCCTTGGCGGTGGACCACCGCGACCGGGCTCGCCGCGTGATGGACCAGCGCCCGCGAGGTCGAACCGAGCAGAATGCTGCGCAGCCCACCCAGGCCACGGCAGCCGACCACGGTGAGGACGGCCTCCGCGGACGCCTCGATCATGGCCTGATCGACCCGCCCGGTGTACACCGGACGCGGCTGGATCCGCAGCCGCGGATGCAGCTCGTGCAGGTCGGCGGTCAGGCTGTCGAGCAGCCGCTCGGCTTCGGCCTTCCCCTCGGCCGCCGGATCGCCCGAGCGCGGGTGCAGCGTCTCGGTGTACGCGTGCAGCACGACCAGGTCGGTGCCGCGCAGGGCGGCCTCGGCGGCGGCGTACCGGAGGGCTCGGGCGGCGTGCTCGGACGCGTCGACGCCGACGAGGACCGGGCCGCGATCGGGCGCGGGACCGCGTACCACGATCACCGGGCCGAGCCCGTGCACGGTCACCTGATCGGCGACCGAGCCGAGCAGCAGATGAGTGAAGCCGCCGCCGCCCCGGGCGCCCACGACGGTCGCGATCGCCGACTTGGACGCGTCGACCAGGACCGCCGTCCCGCCGCCGGTCTCCATCCGGGTGTCGATCTCCAGCCCGGCGTACGCCTCCCGCAGCCGCCCCGCGGCAGTGTCGAGCATGTCCTCGGCCTGCCGGCGCGCCCGCGCGTCGAAGTTCTCCATCTCCCCGAGCGTTCCGATCGGGGAGAATCCATACATCGGCAAGTGGTACCCGTAGACGCAACACAGCGAGGCGCCGTGGCGAACCGCGTACGCCGCCGCCCAGCGGGCGGCATCCATCGCTGTGGGTGACCCGTCCACGCCGACCACCACCGGGGGTTTGGCATCCACGCGATCACCTTCCGGCGAGCGCATACCCGGCCTTCTGCGGGCACAAACGCGTCTTGCGCGGGTGGGCCGGCAAGGCGGACGATAAGTCCACAAGCCCCCTGGGAGGCGCGATGCTCAGCCCGCGCGAGGAGATCCAGCTGGCGGAGATCGAGCGGCACCTCGTCGCCGACGACCCGGCGCTGTCGGCCCGCCTGGGCGGGATGCGCCATAAGCGCACCTGGCGGCGAGGGCTGGCCCATGTGGGGGCCGCCGCGCTGACGATCTTCGTCGGGCTGTTCCTCGGCATCGAATGGGCGATCGCGATCCTGGCGCTCGCCGCGCTGATCGCCGTCATGATGCTGCACAGCAGCCGGTCTTGATCCGCCCGCCGAAGATCCTATGCTCGGCAGGGTGAGCGCCTACACCCCCGCGGAAGCCGTCGAGCTGACCGGATTCAGCATCCACACCCTCCGGTACTACGAGCGCATCGGCCTGCTCGGCGACGTCAGCCGCACCTCCGGCGGACGGCGCGTCTTCAGCGACCACGACCTCGGCTGGCTCGACGTGCTGCGGTGTCTGCGGGACACGGGGATGCCGATCAGCCAACTGCGCCGCTACTGCGACCTCGCGCGGGTCGGCGACGGCACCCTGGTCGAGCGGCTGTCGCTGCTGGAGGAGCACTCGCGGGAGGTCGAGGAGCGGATGGATCTGCTGCGCCGGCAGTACGAGCATCTGCAGGAGAAGATCGCCTGGTATCGGGAGCAGGGCGAGCCGAAGCCCGGCCCGACAGGCTGACACCGAGCGGGTGGACCGTGACGCGGTGATGATGATCGCGATGGCCGCCCGGCCGAGTCCCACCGACCGCGTGGCGCTCTAGTGTCCATGATCGAGCAGGGCGTACATCCCCCTGGCGCGCCCGGCTCGACGCGGGTCTTGGTTCTCCCGCCGTCTGGGCGGCCGCCCTGCCGCAACCCACCCCCCAGGTGGGGCGGCCGCCCAGACGCACCCGACCCAACCCACCACTCACCCGTCAGAGGGGTGGGGCGGCCGCCCAGACGCACCCGATCAACCCACCACTCACCCGTCAGAGGGGTGGGACGGCCGCCGCCGCGCGCTGGGCCGGGCAGGGCGCCGCCTGGGATCCGGCGCCGCTGCTCGACTGGACCCAAGCCGG
>NZ_JBFBAZ010000159.1:0-16286 GCF_040682475.1 Hamadaea sp. NPDC051192 | reverse complement strand
GGGCGGCGGCACCGCCGCACCGCGTCCGGGCGCGCGTCCGGCCGGTCGCAAGCCCGCTGGGGGCAAGTCGGGCAGCGGCGGCGGTAAGGCCGTCCGCCCGGGAGCGCCCAAGCGCCGCTAGCGCAGCTCATCCGCGAACGCCCACCTGGCCGGCTGGCAAGGTGGGCGTTCGCCGCTTCCGGGTCACCCCCTAGAGTGGAGCCCGTGACGGAGATCGTGGAGCACCGGGGCGACAACGGCCCCGAGACGGCGGCGCTGGTCGCCGGCGGCGTGGTGAACGTGGCCGACTTCCCGAAGCCGGGGATCCAGTTCAAGGACCTCACGCCGCTGTTCGCCGACGGGAAGACGTTCCACGCGGTGATCGACTCGATCGTCGAGCACTACACGGACGACGACGGCACGCTCGCGTTCGACACCGTGGTCGGCGTGGAGGCCCGGGGCTTCGTGATCGCCGCCGCCGTCGCGTACGCCGCACGGGTGGGCGTGGTGGCCGTCCGGAAGGCCGGCAAGCTGCCCCGGGTGGCTCATTCGGCCGCCTACGACCTCGAATACGGCCAGGCCGTCCTGGAGGTCTCCGAGGGGGCCTTCGTGGCCGGTCAGCGCGTCCTGGTCGTCGACGATGTGCTGGCCACCGGTGGGACAGCGGAGGCGACGCTGGATCTGGTCGAGCGGGCCGGCGGCGTGGTCGTCGGCTTCACGGTGCTGATGGAGCTGGCGTTCCTGGAGGGGCGCAAGCGCCTGCCGGGGCGGCCGGTGCACGCCCTTTGGACAGTGTGACGTCCGTCGCAGGGATTGCCGAGGGCCGCCCGGGTGTTCTGACACCTGTTAGTGGTCCGTCCGCTGGGTAAGATGGTCTCCTCGCGAGGGGATCGTCGAGTGGCGGCGGCGCCTGACGAGGTGTGAGGAGCGGCCTGGTGTCCATGGATCCAGTCGACGCCGTGAGGGCTCCGGAGCAGGGTGGCGAGAAGGACAACGTCCTCCCCCTGCACCGTGCGGGCGCGCCCGGCCGGACGGCGACCGTGCCGCCGGGCGAGGAGGCGCAGAGCGCTCTCGAGCCCGTTGAGGGCGCCCCGGCGACGCAGACGAACCCGATGAGCATTCTCACCGGGACCCCGTCAGGTCGGCGCGTACGCGCCCGCCTGTCGCGATTCAACGCGCCCTGGCAGTCGACGCTGGTGGCGGAGGAGCTGGCGCCGCTGATCGCGGAGCACCGCAAGTGGCATCCGAAGGCGGACATCCGGCTGCTGCAGCAGGCGTACGAGACGGCCGACCGGTGGCACAGCGGGCAGTACCGCAAGTCCGGCGATCCCTACATCACGCACCCGCTGGCGGTCGCCGGGGTGCTGGCCGGGCTCGGCATGGACACCACCACCCTGGTCGCGGCGCTGCTGCACGACACGATCGAGGACACCGCCTACACGCTGGATCAGGTGCGCGCCGACTTCGGCGAGAGCGTGGCGCTGCTGGTCGACGGGGTCACCAAGCTCGACAAGGTCAAGCTGGGCGACGCGGCGAAGGCGGAGACGATCCGCAAGATGGTCGTGGCCACCGCCAAGGACCCGCGGGTGCTGGTGATCAAGCTGGCCGACCGGCTGCACAACATGCGTACGCTCAACTTCCTGCCCGCGCCCAAGCGTGAGCAGAAGGCGAAGGAGACGCTGGAGATCCTGGCGCCGCTGGCGCACCGGCTCGGCATGAACACGATCAAGTGGGAGCTGGAGGACCTCGCCTTCGAGCAGCTGTTCCCCAAGCGGTTCCACGAGATCAAGCGCCTGATCGACGAGCACCAGCCGCAGCGGGAGGCGCTGCTGCGGCAGGTCACCAACAAGGTGCAGGGCGACCTGCGGACGTCGAAGATCAAGGCGGAGGTCACCGGGCGGCCGAAGCACCTCTACTCGGTGTATCAGAAGATGATCGTCCGGGGTCGCGACTTCAACGACATCTACGACCTGGTCGGCGTCCGCATCCTGGTCGAGACGGTGCGCGACTGCTACGCGGCGCTCGGGGTGATCCACGCGAACTGGCAGCCTGTCCCGGGCCGGTTCAAGGACTACATCGCGATGCCGAAGTTCAACATGTACCAGTCGCTGCACACGACGGTCATCGGCCCCACCGGCAAGCCGGTGGAGATGCAGATCCGGACCAACGCCATGCACCGCACCGCGGAGTACGGCATCGCCGCGCACTGGAAGTACAAGGAGAACAAGGCCGCGACGATCGTCGGCCCGCCGGCCCACATCGACGAGATGACCTGGCTGCGGCAGCTGCTGGACTGGCAGCGGGAGGCCAGCGACCCGTCGGAGTTCCTCGACGCGCTGCGGTTCGACCTGTCGAGCCAGGAGGTCTACGTCTTCACGCCGAAGGGCGACGTGCGGGCGCTGCCGGTAGGGTCGACCCCGGTCGACTTCGCGTACGCGGTGCACACCGACGTCGGCCACCGGTGCATCGGCGCTCGGGTCAACAGCAAGCTGGTGCCGCTGGAGTCGGTGCTGTCCAACGGCGACGTGGTGGAGATCTTCACCTCGAAGTCGGAGACCGCCGGTCCGACGCAGGACTGGCTGGGCTTCGTCAAGTCGCCGCGGGCGCGGACGAAGATCCGGCAGTACTTCAAGAAGGAGCGCCGGGACGAGGCGATCGAGCAGGGCAAGGAGCAGCTCAACCGGTCGCTGCGCCGGGAAGGCCTGCCGCTCAAGCGGATGCTCACCGCCGAGGCCCTGATGGCGATCGCCCGCGAACTGAACCTGCCGGACGTCGCCTCGTTGTACGCGGCGATCGGGGAGAGCCAAGTCTCGGCGCAGTCCATCGTGGCGCGCCTGGTGACCTCGTACGGCGGTGAAGAGGGCTCGATCGAGGACATGGCCGAGCAGGCCGTGCCCACGCGCCCGTCGCGCGCCCGTCAGTCCAGTCAGGACCCGGGCGTGGTGGTGGTCGGCGTCAGCGACGTCTGGATCAAACTGGCCCGCTGCTGCACCCCGGTGCCCGGCGACGACGTCTTCGGCTTCGTCACCCGGTCCGGCGGGGTTTCGGTGCACCGCAACGACTGCGCGAACGCCGAGGATCTGCAGGCCCAGCCGGAGCGGATCGTCCAGGTCACCTGGAAGCCGCGGGCGGGGTCGACGTTCCTGGTCGCGATCCAGGTCGAGGCGCTGGACCGGCAGCGGCTGCTCGCCGACGTCACCAAGGCGCTGTCGGAGGAGCGGGTCAACATCCTCTCCGCCGTCGTCACCACCACCCGGGACCGGGTGGCGGTCAGCCGGTTCAGCTTCGAGATGGCCGACCCGAAGCACCTGGGCCACCTGCTGAACGCCGTCCGCAAGGTCGACGGGGTCTTCGACGCGTACCGGGTGACCTCGGGCGCCTGATCCGTCTCAGCACAGCGAAAGGGCCGCCCTCCTTCAGGAGGGCGGCCCTTTCGGTGAGCGTCAGGAAGCCTGGACCGCGCCGACCGTCGCCGAGGTGATCTTCACTTCCAGCTTGGGCTTGCCGTCGCCGGCCGCCGTCTTGCCGTCCTCGCCGACCGCGCCCGCCTTGATGACCTTGTCCAGGACGTCGAGGCCGGTGACGATCTTGCCGAGCACCGTGTAGTCGGCGGTCAGACCCTGCGTGGTCTGCCCGTCCGACAGCGGGATGTCCGCGTCGACCAGGAAGAACTGGCTGCCGGTCGAGCTGGGGCTCTGCGTCTTGGCCATCGCGACGACACCGCGCTCGTACGCCGGGTTCTGGCCGGTCGGCAGGTTCTCCTCGGCGTACTTGAACGTCGGGCCGCCGGAGCCGGTGGCGGACGGGTCACCGCACTGGAGGATCTTGAAGCCTTCGGTCACCATCCGGTGGCACTTGCTGTTGTCGAAGAACTTCTGACCGGTCAGGTACGCGATCGCGGCCGTGGTGCACGGCGCGTCGGTCACGTTCATCTCGATCTCGATCTTGCCCTGCGTGGTGTTCAGCGTCAGCAGCTGCTTGCCCGACTTCGGCACGTCGGTGGCCGGCGTACCGACCTCCTTGAGGTTCGGGTTCGACGCCGTGTCGGTGTCGGGCAGCCACTGGCACCCGGACGGGGCCGCCGCCGGAGTGTCGGTCTTCTTGTCTTTGCCAAACACGCTGACGCCCAGCCAGGTGCCGCCGCCGATGAGAATCAGCACCGCCAGACCCGCTCCGATGTACGCGTTGCGCTGCCGGCGCTTGCGGGCTCCCTCGGCGCGGGTGGTCATCTCGCGCTCCAGCCGAGCGCGGGCCGCCGCGCGCTGGCGCTCCCTCGTGGACGTCATGGGACTTTCCTCCGTGCGGGTCGGGTGGATTCTCGCTGGTAAAAGGCTAGCTGGCGGTCGCGGACGGCGACGCGGAGCCGGTCGGCGCCGCCGACTCGGTCGGCGCGGCCGAGCCGGTGGGCTCGGTGGTCGGCTGGGTGTCGGCCACCGTCAGCGTCTGGATCTTGACCTCGGTCTTGGGCTTCACGTCGGCGCCGGTGTCGTTGGCGACGGTCCCGGCCTTGGCGATGGCCTCGATCACGTTCAGCCCGGAGCTGACCTGACCGACCACGGAGTAGTTGTGCACCGCGGAGTCGACCGTCGAGTCCTTGTAGAAGATCCGGAACTGGCTGCCGCTGACGGCCGGCTCCATCACAACAGTCCCGGCCTGGTAGAAGCGCAGGGAGGCGGGCGCCGCGGAGGCGCTGGCGGCCGCGGACGGAGCCGCGCTCGCGGTGGCGTCCGGGGCCGGCTGCTCCGAGAAGAACGTGTACGCCGCCCCGCCGGTGCCCTTGCCGGACGGGTCGCCGCAGGCGAGGGCGTACCCCTCGGCGTCGGTGTGGGTCAGCGCGTGGCAGGCGGTGCCGTTGAAGAAGTTCTGGTCGGCGAGGTACCGCAGGCTCGCCGAGCCGCAGGTCGCCCCGGCCCGGTCCAGCGCCGCCGTGACCGTGCCCGTGCCCAGCGCCACAGTCATCGTGGCGGTGCCGGTGTCGGCCAGCCCGGAGGTCGTCGGCACGCCCTTGTCCACCAGATCGGCGTTGGCGGAGGTGTCCTGCTTGGTCCACTCACACTGGGTCTGTGCGGCGGGGGTCTTGTCCTTGTCGAACGCGCCGAGCAGCCAGGCTGTTCCGACACCGACGAGGAGTACGGCGAGACCCACGGCTACACCGGCCCGGACCTGGCGACCGCGCCGCTGCGACTCGGCTTCGCGGGCGAGTTGCCGGTTGAGCTTGGCGCGGGCCAGTTTCCGCGCACGGGTCTTGCTGGAAGCCACGAGAGCTCCCCTCCCTGTCTCTACGCCGTTGTCGGGGTGGACCAATTTCAGGGTGAATCAGCGGTTTCGTACCGGAGTGTGCCACGCCACGTCCCGCACAGTCCGTGCGAGTGTACGGAAAGTCGCTGTGTCGTGCCAGATAGGCTCTGGACAAACGGCTGAGTGTAGAGAGGTGGGGCCAGTGCTCGTCGCGGGTTTCCCGTCGGACGTCTTCGGCACCAACTGTTACGTCGTGGCTCCTGGGCCCGGCGAGGAGTGCGTCGTCATCGACCCCGGCATCGGTGTGGTCGACCGGCTCGACGATCTTCTCGCCGAGCATCGGCTGCGCCCGGTGGCGGTTCTGCTGACCCACGGGCACCTCGACCACACCTTCTCCGTGACGCCGGTCTGCGGCGCCAAGGGCGTTCCGGCGTACCTGCACTCGGACGACCGGTACATGCTCGAGGACCCGGGCAAGGCCCTGAGTTCGATGGACGTGAACAAGCTGCTCGGCGGGCTGCCCTGGAGCGAGCCCGACGAGGTGGCCGAACTGGCCGACGGCCAGCTGCTCAAGATCGCCGGCTTGGAGATCGCCGTCGACCATGCGCCGGGCCATACCGGCGGGTCGGTGATGTTCCGGAGTCAGAGTGCGGACGAACCCGTGTGCTTCAGCGGTGATGTCCTGTTCGCCGGCTCGATCGGGCGCACCGACCTGCCGGGCGGCAGCATGGAGCAGATGTGGGCGAGCCTGCGGGAGAAGGTCCTGCCGCTCGACGACGCCACAGTTGTGCTGCCCGGCCACGGCCCCGCCACGACCATCGGCCGCGAGCGCGCCACCAATCCCTACCTCCGGGATGCCGGTCTGAGCGCACCGAAACGCGGCTTCTAAGACTTCGACAGGAGCTTTGCGAGAAATGAGCAAGATCACGCCGCTGTCCGGCTTCCCCGAGTGGTCGCCGGCCAACCGAGTCGTCGAGCAGTACTTCCTGGACCGCATCCGGCGCGTCTTCGAGCTGCACGGCTTCGCGTCCCTCGAGACCCGCGCGGTCGAGCCGCTGGAGACCCTGCTCAGCAAGGGCGAGACCTCCAAGGAGGTCTACCTGCTGCGCCGGCTGCAGGCCGACGCCGAGGAGCCGCGCGGCGCCGGCGACGCCCAGCTGGGGCTGCACTTCGACCTGACCGTCCCGTTCGCCCGTTACGTGCTGGAGAACGCGGGCAAGCTCCAGTTCCCGTTCCGCCGTTACCAGATCCAGAAGGTCTGGCGGGGCGAACGGCCGCAGGAGGGCCGGTACCGCGAGTTCTATCAGTGCGACATCGACATCGTCGACCGTGACACCCTGCCGGCGCACTACGAGGCCGAGATCCCGCTGGTGATCGGGGACGTCTTCGCCGAGCTGCCGCTGCCCAAGGCGACCATCCAGGTGAACAACCGCAAGATCCTGGAGGGTTTCTACCGGGGTCTCGGGCTCGCCGACCCGATGGAGACCATGCGGATCGTCGACAAGCTCGACAAGATCGGGCCGAAGGGCGTACTGCGGGAACTGGTCGCTGGGGGAGTCAGCGAGGCGCAGGCGAGCGCCTGCCTAGCGCTGGCCGAGATCTCCGCCGAGGACGGCTCGTTCGCCGAGCAGGTGCTCAAGCTCGGGGTCACCGATCCGCTGCTCGACGAGGGCCTGGCCGAACTGGTCGCGGTGGTCGAGACGGCCGCCGCGCACTCGCCGGGCCTGTGCCGGGCCGAGCTGAAGATCGCGCGCGGTCTCGACTACTACACCGGCACGGTCTACGAGACCCAGCTGGCCGGCTACGAGAGCATCGGCTCGGTCTGCTCCGGCGGCCGCTACGACAACCTGGCCAGCTCCGGCGACGAGCGTTACCCCGGGGTGGGCATCTCCATCGGGCTGTCCCGGCTGCTCGGTGTCCTCTTCGGAAAGAACGCGCTCAGCGCTTCGCGTGGCGTACCGACGTGTGTGCTGATCGCGTTGACGGCCGACGAGGACCGGGCCGCGGCCATGCGGACCGCGGCCTCGCTGCGGGCCCGCGGCATCGCGGTGGAGGTGTCGCCGTCCGCGGCCAAGTTCGGCAAGCAGATCCGGTACGCCGAAAGGCGGGGCATCCCGTTCGTCTGGTTCAGCGGGCCGGGCGGCGACTCCGTGAAGGACATCCGCTCCGGCGACCAGATCGCGGCCGAAGCGCTGACCTGGAACCCGCCCGCGGAGGATCGGTATCCGACGGTTTCCGGACCGATCGTATGACGGCAGCCTACTTACAATAAAGAAACCTAAAGATTAGTCTGCCTTGCATGGCAGACCAGGTTCGTATCTGGGCGGACGGGGTGCTTCAGCCCGGGTTCGTCGGTGTGACACCGCCGGAATGGCTGAGGCGGCGGCTGGATGAGGGTCTCGGCGGGGTGGCGCTGTTCGGGCGCAACATCGTCGACCTCGACCAGCTCGCCGCCCTCAGCGCCGCGGTGCGCGCACACAATCCCGCCGTAGTGATCGCCCTCGACGAGGAGTCCGGCGACGTCACGCGGATAGAGATCGGCAGCGGCAGCACGCGGCCGGGTAATCACGCGCTGGGCGCGGCCGACGACCCGGAGCTGACGGCGTCCGTCGCGGCCGACATCGGCGACCAGCTCGCCGCCGCCGGGATCACGTTGAACTACGCGCCCACCGCGGACGTCAACAACAATCCGGACAACCCCGTCATCGGGGTGCGCTCGTTCGGCGCCGACCCGGATCTGGTCTCCCGCCACACCGCCGCCTGGGTACGCGGGCTGCAGTCCAGCGGAGTGGCCGCCTGCGCCAAGCACTTCCCGGGGCACGGGGACACCGATGTGGACTCCCACCACGGCCTGCCGATCGTGCACGCCGACCGCGAGCGGCTGGCTCGCCTGGAGCTGGCCCCCTTTCGGGCCGCGATCGAGGCCGGTACGCAGTCCATCATGACGGCGCACGTCCTGCTCCCGGCCCTGGACCCGGCGGTGCCCGCGACATTGAGCGCGCCCGTGATGGACCTGCTCCGCATCGAGCTGGGCTTCACGGGTCTGGTCGTCACCGACGGCATCGAGATGGCTCCGATCAAGGCGCAGTACGGGCTGGCCGGAGCCGTCGTACGCGCGATCGCGGCCGGCGTGGACGCCGTGTGCGTGGGTGGTGAGACCGCCGACGAGGCGACCGCGATCCTGCTGCGGGACGCGCTCGTGCAGGCGGTCCACGACGGAACGCTGTCTGAGCAACGGCTCGCCGAGGCGGCCGGCCGCGTCGCCGCCCTCGCCTCGTGGTCGGCGGCGCAGGCGACCGCCCGCCAGGAAGCCGCCGCCCGGTGGCGCACGGGTGGCGGGCAGCCGGGCCTGGAGGCGGCCCGTCGCGCGGTACGCACGTGGAAGACCGCGACCGCGGAGCCGCTGATGAAACCGGCCCACGTCGTGGAGTTCACCACCTCGGTCAACCTCGCCGTCGACGCCGCCACGCCGTGGGGCGTCGGGGGACCGCTCGCCGAGATCCTGCCGGGGACCACAGTGGAGCGTCTCGATGCGGCAGCCGCCCGCAACGGCGGCCTCCCGGCGGCTCTGCAGGCGGCGTCGGGCCGCCCGCTCGTCCTGGTCGTCCGCGACGCGCACCGGCACGACTGGCTGTCCACGGCACTGCGTACGGCGTTGGCCGAGCGGCCGGACGCGTACGTGGTCGAGATGGGCGTGCCGGGCGGGGAACCGGTCGGCTCGATGCACGTCGCCACCTTCGGCTCGGCCCCGGTGTGCGGCCGGGCGGCGGCGGAGGTGCTGACCGGCGCCCGCTGACCGTCCGCTCCACTCCTTGCAGATCACGGTTACGCAGGCCTCTCCACGCACCGGAGGCATGCGCAACCGTGATCTGCGCCTAACGGGGAGGCAGGGAGAGGGTGACGCGCGCGCCGCCCAGGTCGCTGCGGGCGATGGCGAGCGAGCCACCGGCGAGCGAGGCCACCCGGCGGACGATGTCCAGCCCCAGCCCGGTCGATCCAGCCCCGCTGGCGCCCCGGCGCAGCGCTGCGGGCACGTCCGCGATGCCGTCCCCGGCGTCGTCCACGACCAACCCGGCCGGGCCGACGGTGAGGCGGAACGCCGTGCCCTGCGCGGTGTGCTGGAAGACGTTGCCGATCAAGGCGTCGACCGCGCCGATCAGCTCGGGAGCGGGCACGTCCACATACACGGGCTCGTCGCCGCCGACGACCTCCCAGGGTCGGCCGTGATCCTCGGCGAGCACCGCCCAGAAGGCCAGCCGGTCGGCCACCACCTCGACGAGGTCGGTCGCCTGCGCGGCCCGTTCGGTGACCGGCGTACGCGCGGCGGTGATGATCGCGTCGATCTCGCTGTCCAGCGCCTCGATCGCGGCCCGCATCCGGGCACGGGCGGGCCCGTCCGGCAGCGAGTCGGCGTCCAGCCGCAACGCGGTCAACGGCGTACGCAGCCGATGCGACAGGTCGGCGGCCAGTTCCCGTTCGGCGTCGACGTGTTCCGCAGCCGCCTCGACGTAGCGCAGCCCCAGCCGCCGCCCGAGGTACGCCGCCACCCCGATCAGCAGCACGGCGACCGCCAGGATCACGGCGAGCGCCGGGACGGCGGCCGAGCCGGCGAGCCGGACGCTCAGGGCCGCCAGCGGGATGCCGAACGCCAGGACGCATGCGGTCGCGACGGCGACGGCGGCCGCGACCAGCGGAGACCTCATCCGCCCTCCGCCGGGCCGAAGATCACGCCGACGCCGCGTACCGTCCGCAGCAGGCGGGGCTGGGCGGCCGTCTCGCCGAGTTTGCGGCGCAGCCACGACAGGTGCACGTCCAGCGTCTGATCGGCGCCGACGAACGGCTGCTGCCAGACCTCGGTGAACAGCTCCCGCCGGGTGACCACGCGCGACGGCCGCCGCGCCAGGTACGCGAGGATGTCGTACTCCTTGCGGGTCAGCACCAGCGGTCGACCGTCCAGTGTGGCCTGACGGGTGTCGGGATCGAGCCGCATCGGCCCGACCTCGATCGCCGGGGTGGCGACCGGCTGCGGATCGTCCACCGGGCGCGTACGCCGCAGGACCGCGCCGACCCGGGCGATCAGGTGAGCGGCCGAGAACGGCTTGGTCACGTAGTCGTCCGCGCCCGCGTTGAGAAGGCGGATCGTGTCGAGTTCGCCGCGCCGGGCGGTCGCCACGATCACCGGTACGCGGCTGACCGCCCGGATCATGCGCAGCACCTGAGCGCCGTCCATGTCGGGCAGTCCAAGATCGAGGATCACCAGGTCGGGTGCGCTCTTCGTGGTCTCGTGCAGGCATTCCAGCGCGGTGCCGACCGCGCGGACGGCGTACCCCGCGCTCGTGAGGGCCTCGCTGAGCGCGGCGCGGACGGTCGCGTCGTCCTCGACGGCGAGCACGAGAGGCATGGCAGCACCTTAAGGCGGCGCCCCACTGACTGCACTCCTGGCGGCTCGCCCAAGAGGCTCCCCGGCGTTGGAACCCGGTCCGGGCTCACCACGCGGAGGGCCGAACGGGACTGGATCACGGTTCCGGGTCGAATCTTCGCCCAAGATTCGACCCAGAACCCTGATCCGGCGCGGGAAGGACGGCGCGGGAAGGACGGCGCGCAAAGGACGGGAGGGGTCAGTGGCGGCGGCGGTGGACTCCGGCGTACACCCGGCGTGCGCCGGTGAGCATCAGGCCGCCCAGGAACATCCCGGCGAGGGCGCTGAGCGCGATCGGGCCGGACCGCCAGCCGTCCGGGGTGGACGAAGAGGCGGCGGCGAGCGAAGTGTCCTGCTGCACGACGGCACACGGCGTACCAGTGGGGGATGGTTCGGCAGTCGACGCGGACGGTGACGGAACCGCGGAGCGGGACGGCGACGGCGGCGCGGGCGATGGTGTGGAGCCGCCGGCGAACTGCACGTCGGAGCAGGAGTAGAAGGCTTCCGGGCTGTCCGAGCGCTGCCAGATCGCGTAGACGATGGCCCGGCCGGTGGCGTCCGCGGGCAGCATGACCGGGATCTGGTAGCCGCCGTTGACGAGGGCTGGGTCGGTGATCTTGGCGATGGGCGTGGTGCGCAGGTCCGACCAGGCGAGAGCCTTGGCCGGTGAGTAGCCCGGCTTGGTCAGGTACAGCTCGAACGCGCCCTTGTGCGGAGCGGTCGCGGCGAAGGTGAACACGTAGCTCTTGCCCGCCGTGAGGGAGGTCGCCGGCCAGTCCGCGCGGGAGAGGTCGAGCCCCCGGTACTTGTCCCGGCCCGCGCTGCACAGCTTGCCGTCCGGGATCAGCTCACGATGCCGCCCCGCGGCGGCGGCGATGTTCACCTCCATCCAGTCGTAGAGCGGCTGGGTGCCGCCGGTGGCCACGACTGCGCGGCAGACCGGCAGGCTGGGCGACTCGGGGTTGTCCCGGTAGCACGTGTACGCGCGGCTGACCGGGGTCTGCATCGTGCCGTGGGCGTACGCGGGCGCGGGAAGCAGGATCGGGACCGCGGCGAGTACGCCGGCGAGGGCGAGGAGCTTTCGGGTCATACCCAGCAGCCTCAGGGCTCGCCCCGGCCGGAGAAAGGCGGCAAAGCCGGAGTTCGGGGCAGCTTGAGGTGGATTTCAGGTTATCGACTCCCCGGGACGAACCCGACGCGGCTGGATGGAAGAATGACAAGGCAGCTGTTGCAGTCCGTGAAGGAGCCACCGTGATCCGCACCCATAACGCCGGCACCCTGCGCCCGACGCACGTCGGTGAGGTGGTGACGCTCGCGGGCTGGGTGGCCCGGCGCCGTGATCACGGCGGGGTGACCTTCATCGACCTGCGCGACGACTCTGGCATCGCGCAAATCGTGTTCCGTGAGAGCGACCAGGCGCACGCGTTGCGGAACGAGTTCTGCGTCAAGGTCACCGGCACGGTGAGCGAGCGGCCCGCCGGTAACGAAAACCCTGAGCTTCCCACCGGCGCGATCGAGGTGATCGTCAGCGACCTGGAGGTGCTGTCGACCGCCGCGCCGCTGCCGTTCCCGATCGACGACCACGTCGAGGCCAACGACGACATCCGGATCCGGCACCGCTACCTCGACCTGCGGCGGCCCGGCCCGGCGAAGGCCATGAAGCTGCGGTCGCGGGCCAACCAGATCGCCCGCGAGATCCTGCACGCCCGGGACTTCCACGAGATCGAGACGCCGACGCTGACCCGGTCCACTCCCGAGGGCGCGCGCGACTTCCTGGTTCCGGTACGCCTGCAGCCCGGCTCCTGGTACGCGCTGCCGCAGTCCCCGCAGCTGTTCAAGCAGCTGCTGATGGTGGCCGGGATGGAGCGCTACTACCAGATCGCCCGGTGCTACCGGGACGAGGACTTCCGGGCCGACCGGCAGCCGGAGTTCACCCAGCTCGACATCGAGATGTCGTTCGTGACCCAGGACGACGTCATCGACCTCGCCGAGGCGGTGGTGAGCAAGCTGTGGAGCGAGCTGGCCGGCTACGACATCCCGACCCCGATCCGGCGCATCCCGTTCGGCGAGGCGATGGACCGCTACGGCTCCGACAAGCCCGACCTGCGGTTCGGCAGCGAGCTGACCGATCTCACCGGCTACTTCCAGGGCACCGAGTTCCGGGTGTTCCAGGCCGCGTACGTGGGTGCGGTCGTCATGCCGGGCGGGGCGAGCCAGACGCGCAAGGAACTCGACGGCTGGCAGGACTGGGCCAAGTCGCGTGGCGCGAAGGGCCTGGCGTACCTGCTGCTCGACGCCGAGACCGGCGAACCGAAGGGCCCGGTCGCGAAGAACCTGTCCGAGGCGCACCTGGCCGGGCTGGCCGACGCCGTCGGCGCGAAGCCGGGCGACGCGGTGTTCTTCGGCGCCGGCGAGAAGCGGCGTACGCAGGAACTTCTGGGCGCGGCCCGGCTGGAGATCGGCAAGCGGGCCAACCTGATCGACCCGGACGCCTGGGCGTTCTGCTGGATCGTCGACGCGCCGATGTTCGAGCCGGTCTACGACGACAAGGACGACACCAAGCAGATCGGCTGGACCGCGCTGCACCACCCGTTCACCTCGCCGAACGCCGAGTGGATCGACAAGTTCGACGACGACCCCGAGCACGCGCTGGCGTACGCGTACGACATCGTCTGCAATGGCAACGAGATCGGCGGCGGCTCGATCCGTATCCACCGCAGCGACGTGCAGGAGCGCGTGTTCACTTTGCTCGGCATCTCCGAGCAGGAGCAGCGCGACAAGTTCGGCTTCCTGCTCGACGCGTTCGCGTACGGCCCGCCGCCGCACGGCGGGATCGCGCTGGGCTGGGACCGCGTCTGCATGCTGCTCGCGGGCGCGGACTCGATCCGCGAAGTCATCGCGTTCCCCAAGACCGGCAACGGTTACGACCCGCTGACCGGCGCGCCCACGCCCATCACCGCGCAGCAGCGCGCCGAGGCGGGGGTGGACTTCAAGCCGAAGGCGCCCGCCGCGTGAGGCTGCTGGTCATCGGAGCGTCGGGCCACCTCGGGAGCGAGGTGGCCCGTCTCGCGCTGGCCGCCGGCGCCGAGGTCACCGGCACGCACGCCCGCCCCGACAAACCCAGCGAGCTGCACGACTGGTCGCGCCTCGACGTCCGGGAGCCGTTCGCGGTCCACACTCTCGTCCAGTTGGTACGCCCGGACGCGGTGATCAACACGTGTTACGACCGCTGGTCGTGGGGGCCGACGGCGACAGGCGCGGCCCACGTGGCGACCGCGGCGGCCGCCGTCGGGGCGCGGCTGGTCCACGTGTCCAGCGACGCCCTGCACGCGGGTCGGCCGGAGGCGTACACGGAGGACGACGACCCGAGCCCGATCACCCCGTACGGCGCGGCGAAGGCGGCGGCGGAGACGGCGGTCGCGGCGATCGACCCGTCGGCGGCGATCGTGCGTACCTCGCTGATCCTGGGGGACGAGACGTCGCCGCAGGTCCGGCTGGCGCTCGACCTGATCCATCGGCGGTCCGAGGGCCGGCTGTTCACCGACCAGGTGCGCTGCCCGATCGACGGCGCCGAGCTCGCGGCGGCGTTGCTGGAGCTGGTCGGCAACGACTACGCCGGAGTGCTCAACGTCGCCGGGCCGCAGGCGGTGAGCCGGGCGCAGCTCGGCAAGCTGATCGCGCTGCGCCACGGGCTGTCGCCGCGACTGGTGCCGACGGGCAAGGCCACGCGGGTGCCCAACGCCGGGCCGCTGGACGTCAAGCTCGACTCGTCGCGCGCGGCGACCCTGCTCAAGGTCCAGATCCGGCCGGTCTCCGAGGTGCTCGCCGGGTAGGCGGGGCTATCGGTGCTCCATGACGAGCACCGCCCAGGTACCGGGTTCCAGGGCCTCATAGCCGTGGTCGGCGTCGCCGGGGAAGGACGCGTAGTCGCCGGGTCCGAGGTCGACCAGGTTCTCCTCCGGCCCGGTACGCAGCCGGCCGCCGCAGACCACCATGTGTTCGACCGTTCCCGGGATGTGCGCCTCGGCGTGCCGTTCCGCACCGGGCTCGACGTGCAGGACGTAGATGTCCCGGGTCACGTGCCGGGGGCCGGAGCTGAGCAGGGTGCCGGTGAAGTCGGCCTGGCTGCTCGGGTACGCGACCCCCTCGCCCCGCCGCACCACGCGTACGCCGGTGGGGCCGGGTTCGATGAGGCGGCTGAACGGCACCTCCAACGCGACCGCCAAGGACCAGAGCGTCTCCACGCTCGGGTTGCCCTGGCCGGACTCCAGCTGGGAGAGCGTGGACTTGGCGACCCCGGCCCGCTTGGCGACTTCGCTCAGGCTGAGGCCGAGCCGGTCCCGTTCGCGCCGGAGCGCGGCGGCGATGACGTCGAGCGGTGGCCCGTCGGTCATGTTCGCTCCATAGGTCGTATCGTTCGATTTGACGAACAGCGGTCGCGTGTTCGATATTCTAAACATGCGTACGCCAGATCGAACGCCCCTCGATCGCGGCCTGCTCCGGGACGCGCTCGCGATCGGGGCGGCCGCCGCGATGATCGGCATCTCCTTCGGCGCGATCAGCGTCGCCGAGGGAATGCCGAAATGGCTGCCCACCGCGATGTCACTGCTGATCTTCGCGGGTGGGTCGCAGTTCCTCGCCGTCGGCATGCTCGCGGCCGGGAACCCGGTCGCCGCGATCCTCGGCGGGCTGCTGGTCAACGTCCGGCACCTGCCGTTCGGCCTGGCGATCGGCGGGGCCATCAGCGACCGGCTGCCGCTGAAGCTGCTCGGCGCGCACGTGCTGATCGACGAGAACACCGCGTTCGCCCTGGCCCAGGACGACGAGCACCGGCGGCGGCAGGCGTACTGGCTGGTCGGCTCGACCCTGTTCGTCACCTGGAACCTCGGCGTCATCGCCGGAGTCCTCGTCGGCGGCGCGGTCGGCGACCCCAACGTCTACGGCCTCGACGCGGCCTTCCCAGCCGGTCTGCTGGCCCTGATCCTTCCCGCGATGCGCGACCGGACGACCCGGACGTGTGCGGCGCTCGGGGCCGTCATCGCGGTCGCGGCGACGCCGCTGCTGCCCGCCGGACTCCCGGTGCTCGCCGCGCTGCTCGGAGTCGCAGCAGGCATCGTCCGCCGCTTCTCGCTACAGGGGGCCTCGGAATGAAATACATCGTGGTTCTCCTGGTCCTGGCCGCCGGCACGTACGCCATCCGCCTGTCCGGCGTCCTGCTGCGCGGCCGCCTCACCCTCCCGGACTGGCTGCGCGATCTGCTGCCGGTAGCGGCGACGACACTTCTCGCCGCGTTGGTGGCGACCGCCGTGTTCACCGACGCCGGGCATCTCGCGCTCGGCGTCGCCCGGCCGGCCGGGGTGGCCGTCGGCGCGCTCCTGGCCTGGCGGCGTATGCCGTTCGCCGTGGTCGTCGTGGCCGCCGCCGCTACTGCGGCGCTGCTGCGCCTTGCCGGCCTCCCCTAAGCCCGCTCGCCCTCCTCGCTCCGCTCACCCGCCCGCCGGCTCACCTCGCTCGCCCGGTTCGGGACCTCCCGTTGGGCAGCGGATCACGGATCCGGGTCGAATCTTGGGCTCTCCGGCTGCTTGTGTGGGTCACGAGCGGTCGGGGAGCTTGATTTGGTATCCGCCTAGGTTGAGCTTGGCGAGGGCTA
>NZ_JBFBAZ010000158.1:0-16372 GCF_040682475.1 Hamadaea sp. NPDC051192 | reverse complement strand
GTCGCGCTCGTCGCGCTCGCCGCGCTCGCCGCGCTCGCCCCGTTGATCATGGAGTTAACTGTGGTCTCGACGGCGTGGCGAGGGTGACAACTCCATGATCAACGGGCCGCAGGGCACCCGAGATAGGGTCGCGATCATGAGTGCGAAGCTGGCTGTGGTGAGTGGCGGCGGAACGGGCATCGGAGCCGCGATCACGCGGACGCTGGCCGAGGACGGCTACGAGGTGATCATCGCCGGGCGGCGCGCCGAGCCGCTGGCCAAGGTCGCGGCGGAGGTCCCGGGCGTGACCGCGGTGGTCGCGGACCTGGCCGACCCGGAGCAGGTCGCGCGAGTCGCCGACGCGGTGGGCGAGCGGGCGGTCGACGTGCTCGTCAACAACGCCGGCGGGTTCATCATGTCCGACGGCGACTCGCTGGCCGACGAGGCCGCGCAGTGGCGGCGCACGTTCGACGTGAATGTGCTGACGGCGGTGCTGCTGACCTCGACGCTGGAGGCGGCCCTGCGCCGCCCGGGCGGCCGGGTGATCCTGCTCAGCTCGATCGCGGCCCAGCGGGGCGGCGCCGGGGCGTACTCCGCCGCGAAGGCGGCCCTGCACGGCTGGATGTTCGACCTCGCCGCCCGGCTCGGCCCGGACGGGGTGACCGCCAACGTCGTCTCCCCCGGATACGTCGCCGAGACCGAGTTCTTCGGCACTCGGATGACCCCCGAAGGCCATGCCTTGCGGGTCGGTCAGACGCTCGTCGGGCGGGCCGGGGTGCCGGACGACATCGCCGCCGCCGTCCGGTGGCTGGCGGGCGATTCCGGCGGCTACGTCACCGGGCAGATCATCGGGGTCAACGGCGGCTCCGTGCTCGGACGCTGACTTTCCGCCGTTTCTCGGCCTCCCGTCACCTGCGGACGCTGCTGGGCCAAGGCGCGCCGCGGGCCGGCCGAAGGCTGGGCCGAAGCGCTGCGGCGATCCGGAGTTCGTCCTAGCGTAGGGGGAACGAAGGAGGCAAGCCGTGAGTAATACCAGGAAGGCCGGCAATTCCAAGAACCACCATAAGTCGGACGAATTGGCATTCGACCTCGACCTGAGAGACCCCTCCGACGACCACGGGTACGCCGGGGAGCAGGCGCGGGAGGAGTCCCGCCAGGCGGCGATGGCCGCCCGGGAGAAGTCCATGCGGACGAAGATGTCGGCCGGTCAGGCGAACACGATGCGCCTCAAGCGGGGCAACCAGCCGCGCGGCGGCCGGTGACCTAACCGCGCGCCACCCGGCGTAGCAACGAATCCGCCGCCATGGGGTACGCCCCGTGGCGGCGTACGCCGTCGGCGACCTCCCGGTCGGAGGAGACCACCACGATCGGACGGCCCGCCGGTTCGGCCCGGACGAGCCGCCGGACCAGGTCGTCGGCGGTCTCCCCCTTACGGGAGAACAGCACTCGCAGCCCACGCGGGTTCGGCGGGAGCCCGTGCACCTTCTCGGCGCCGTCGAACACCACGGTCACCTCGGCCCGGGTCTGCGCGCCGAGCGCGCCCAAAGCCGTGATCAGCCGCGTACGCTGCTGCTCCAGTGACATCTCGGGATAGCCGCGCTTCGTCACGTTGTAGCCGTCGACGATCAGGTGCACCTTCGGCAGCGTCAGCAGCTGGTCGAGCCGGCCGGGATCGTCCTGACTCTGCGCGCGCGCCGACGGGCCCGCGTCCGCCGGGCGGTCGGCGTACTGCTCAGCGGTGGCGTCCGCCGGCAGGATCGTCGCCGGATCGAGGGCCAGTTCGCGGCGCAGTCCCACGGCGGCCTGCCCGATCGTCTCCAGCAGCAGCCAGAGCCGCGCCTCGTCGACGGCGCGCTGCTGCCGGGCGTCCTGCCGGGCGGTGGACGTCGACGCCTCGGCCTCGGCCAGCTTCGCCCGCAACCGGCGCAGCTCGGCGTCATGGTCGGTGGCGTTCTTGGCCAACCGGCCCCGTTCGGCCGCCAGCGACTCGGTCGCCTTCTTCAGCGCCGCCTGCGCCTCCCGGAGCGTCTTCGCGGTGCCGCGGGACTCTTCGCGTACGCCGCTCAGCTCCTGGTGGACCTTGGCGAGTTCGTCGCGCAGCTTCTCCACCTCGACGCGGGCGACGGCGCGATCGTGTTCGGCGCGTTGGGCGCGGGACTCGGCCGCTTGCAGCACCTCGCCGACTGCCGCGCTCTCGGCCTCCAGGCGTACCGCGTGCTCGGCGGCGTCCAGCAGGTCCCGCCACCCGGCCGGGCGGGCCAGGTACGCCAGCGCGGCGACCTCGACGGGGTCGGCCGCGGCGGGCGAGACGCCCTCGACCACGGCGGCGCCCAGGTCTCCGGCGTCGGCGACGACCCGCTGGCTGACGCGCTGGCGGAAGATCGGATCGGCGGTCAGATGAGCCGCGATGACCGGGCCGCCCATCCGGGCACGCCGGTTCGGCGCGAACTTGGCCACCTTGCGCAGCGGGACCGACAACTCGTCCTGCGGAACGCTCGCGAGGACCGCCGCGGTGAGCGTGATCACCCGCTGCCGAACCGGCTCAGGCAGAATCGGCTCGGGCTGAAAGTCCAGGTCGTCGGCAGTGGTGTCGCCGCCCAGCGGATCGGCGGGCACGCCGGGGACGCCGCCCACATCCGGGCGGCCGGTCAGCTCCGGCTCCGACATCTCTCCAGTCTCCCACCTCGTCGGGCCGCACGACGAGGCACTTCTGTCACACCCGCCCCATATGGTGCGCTGCGTGCCGTCCGGACTCCCCCGTGCCGACCCGTCGGGTCGGACGAGCCGCCCCATCCCGGAGCAGCTCACCGTCGACCTTATCCTCGATGATCCGTTCGCGCAGGATCTCCTCCACACCACATTCGTCGTCCTCGACCTCGAGACGACCGGGGGCAGCCCGCACGACGCCGATGGGATCACCGAGGTCGGGGCGGTCAAGGTGCGGGGCGGCGAGGAGCTGGGCCGGTTCGCCACACTGGTCAATCCGGGTCAACCCATTCCACCGTTCATCACGGTGCTGACCGGCATCACGACCGCCATGGTGACCCCGGCGCCCAAGATCGAGGCGGTGCTGCCCGGGTTGCTGGAGTTCCTCCGGGACGCGGTGGTCGTCGCTCACAACGCGCCCTACGACGTCGGCTTCCTCAAAGCGGCCTGTGCGCGCCACGGCTACACCTGGCCGAACCCGCGGGTGCTCGACACCGCCGCGCTCGCCCGCCGGGTGCTGATCCGCGACGAGGTGCCCAACCGCAAACTGGGGACGCTGGCGGCGTACCTGCGGACCGAGCACCAGCCCAACCACCGGGCGTTCGACGACGCACTGGCCACGGTGGACGTGCTGCACGCTCTGATCGGCCGGCTGGGCAGCTTCAAGGTGCGGACCCTCGGCGACGCCATCGAGTTCACGAAGGCGGTCACGCCGACGCAGCGGGCCAAACGCGGGCTCGCCGACGGGCTGCCCCACGCCCCCGGCGTCTACATCTTCCGGGCGGCCGACGACCGGCCGCTCTACGTCGGCACCTCCGGCGACATCGCGACTCGCGTACGCACATATTTCACCGCCGCCGAGAAGCGTGCCCGGATGTCGGAGATGATCCACATCGCGAACCGGGTGGAGGGGGTCGTCTGCGCGCACGCCCTCGAAGCCCAAGTACGCGAACTCCGGCTCATCGCCGCGCATGCGCCGCCCTACAACCGGCGGTCGAAGTTCCCCGAGCGGGCCTGGTGGGTGCGGCTGACCGACGAGCCGTTCCCCCGCTTGTCCGTCGTACGCGAGCCGGGCGGCGGCCGGACCAGCCTGGGTCCGTTCGCCGGACGGCAGGCGGCGCAGGCGGCGGTGGACGCCTGCCACGAGGCGTTGCCGCTCCGGCAGTGCACGGCGAAACTGTCGCCGCGCAAGCCGTCGGCCACTTGCGCGCTGGCCGAGTTGGGCCGCTGCCCCGCGCCGTGCGAGCTGAGGGTCGACCCCGGCGAGTACGGCGAGCTGGCGGCCGATCCGTTCGCCACGTCGGTGACCGGCGACCCGGCTCCCGTGGTGGACCGCTTGATGGCACGCCTGAAGGTGCTGGCCGACGCGCAGCGGTTCGAGGAGGCGGCGGCGCTGCGCGGCCGGCTGGCGGCGTTCCTGCGGGCCGTCATCCGCATGCAACGGCTGTCGGCGGTGACCCGGATCGGCGAACTCGTCGGGGCTCGACGGGACGCCAAGGGCGGCTGGGAGATCGCGATCGTCCGGCACGGCCGGCTCGCCGCCGCCATCACGGCTCCAGTCGGGACACATCCGAGGATCAGCCTGGAGACCGCCCGGCTGACCGCCGAGACCGTACGCCCCGCGGTCGCCGGCCCGGTCCCGTGCGCGACGGCGGAGGAGACGGAACGGATCCTCGATTGGCTGGAGCGACCGGAGACTCGGCTCGTCGAGGTCTCCGCCGACTGGGCGTCACCGATTGGTGGCGCTGCGCGACTAAAACCCCTGTTAGCGAGGCTCGACGCGGCTTCCACGACACGGATCGTGAACGAAAGCCCATGAGGTATTGACCGAAAGTCCGACACGTTCGTTACTAGTCTTAAAGAACGCGAGGAGCCCCCGTTCCGTAGGAACCTTCACCACAGTTCCTAGGGGACGCATGAGCACCGTCCGCCACAAGGGAGGTGTCCATTATGGATGTCAATGCCACCTTGGGCACCACGCCGATATCCGGCCGGGTGCGGTCCTGGTTCGCGGCCCCGGACCGGTTGGGCCGGCCCGTGCCGAGCATCAGCCCGATGGCCGCGCTGGTGCGCGCGCACCGCCAGGTGCACCCCGGCGCGGACACGACGGTCGTGCGGAAGGCGTACGTGACGGCCAAGCGGTCGCACGACGGCCAGTTCCGCAAGAGCGGTGAGCCCTACGTCACCCACCCGGTCGCCGTCGCCCAGATCCTGGCCGACCTCGGGATGGACACCACGACCCTGGTCGCCGCGCTCCTCCACGACACGGTCGAGGACACGCCCTACACCCTCGAACTGCTGCGCGAGGACTTCGGCGACGAGGTGGCGCACCTCGTAGACGGCGTGACCAAGTTCGACAAGGGCCATTTCGGAGCGATCGCCGAGGCCGAGACGATCCGGAAGATGATGGTGGCCGCCCGCCGCGACGTGCGGGTCCTCGTCATCAAGCTGGCCGACCGCCTCCACAACATGCGAACGCTCGACGCCCGCTCCCCCGCCTCTCGCGCCCGCATCGCGGGCGCGACCCGTGAGGTGCTCGTCCCGCTCTGCGACCGGCTCGGCATCCAGGTCCTCAAGCGGGAACTGGAGGACGTCGTCCTGGAGCATCTGGAGCCGGAGACCTTCGCCGAGATCGACAAGGTCGTCCAGGAACGTCCGCTCTGGAAGGACTTCCTCGACCACATGATCCTGACCACCGAGCACGCCCTGCGCGCCGACGAGGTCCGCGGCGACGTCCAGTCCCGGCACCGGCACCACTACACGATCTGGCGCGACACCCGGGCGGTCGGCGACAACATCAAGCCGTTGGACATGCCCCGCATCGTCGTCCTCGTCGACGGACCGGACACCGAGTGTTACACGGCCCTGGGCGCCATCCACCGCACGTTTCGGCCCGTGCCCGGCCGCTTCAAGGACTACATCGCGTCGCCGAAGAACAACCTCTACCGCTCGCTGCATACGACGGTGCTCGGGCCCGACACGCGGCCGGTCGAGGTGCTCATCCGGACCCAGCAGATGCATCGCGACGTCGAATACGGCATCATCTCCCGGTTCCGGTTCCCCCCGAACCGCGTACTCTCCGACAAGGTCAGCGCCTCGATCGGGCAAGCCCTCACCAGTGCCCCGGTCATCGCGCTCGGCAAGCGGCTGCCCGACGCCCTGCGCCGGCCGCTCGCCGGAGCGCTCGGCAAGCTGACCGGCGACGCCCAGGACGCCCGCGCCGCCGCCGCGGAGGCCGCCGAGACCGCCGACCTCGAATGGCTGCGCCGCGTACTGGACCTGGAACAGGACACCTCCAACGCCGCGCACTTCGTCCGCTCGCTGCGCAGCGACCTCGCCGAGACGCAGATCCAGGTCATCGCCCGAGGGCGTACCGTCGTGCTGCCCAGCGGCTCGACTCCGGTCGACGTCGCGTACGAGTTCGGGCCGACCGTCGGCGACCGCATCCTGTCGGTGGCGGTGAACGGCGAGATGACGGCACTGTCGACCGGTCTGGTCGACGGCGACGTCGTGGAGATCATCGAGGCCGCCCCCGGGCAGCCGTGCGGTCCGTTCGAGGACTGGCTGACCTTCGCCAAGTCCCCGAAGGCCCGCGTCCATCTCCGGCGTCGGTTCCGCTCCTACTCCGCCGACGACGTGCCGTCGGGCACCATCACCGACCGGATCGCGATCGGCCGGGCCGCGCTCGGCCTGGCGCTGCGCCGCCGATCCCGCGGCCTCGCCGACGACGAATGGCTGGTCAAGCTGGCTGAACACCTCGACTATCCCGACCTCGACACGATGCTGGTGACCATCGCCGAGCACCGGATGAGCGCCGACACGGCCGTCGACCGGCTCATCCAGCTGGTCGATCACGGTCCCACCGGCTGAGGCCGCGGCCCGGTATTCGCTACAGTCTCCAGGTGAGCCCACGCCGTTCCGCCCTGCGTACCCGGCTGACCGCGCTCGGCTACGGGATCTTCTACCGGCTGCCGCACAAGTTCCGGCTCCGCCTCGTACGCCTCGCGACGCCGAAGTACACCATCGGCGCGGTGATCCTCATCCTCGACGTCGGCTCCGATCCGGACGGTCCCGTCCAGCGCATTCTGCTACTGCGCCAGCCACCGGGCCGGGGTTGGACGTTGCCGGCCGGGCTGCTCGACCGCGGCGAGACCCCGCTCCAAGGCGCGGTACGCGAAGCGGCCGAGGAGACGGGCATCGAGTTCCGCCCGGAGCAGTTGGTCCCGGCGACGCCGAACGCGGTCGTGCACACGAACGGGCGCTGGGTCGACACGGTGTTCACCGCCCGGGTCGACGCCGATCAGGTCAAGCTCTCCGTGGACGGAGCCGAGGTCTGGGAGGCCGCCTGGCACCCGCTCGACGAGCTGCCCAAGCTGACCGTCGCGACTGGACGCCTCCTGAGCCACTACGGCATCGGCCCCACGGATCACACTCACGGCTCGGCTGAGCGACGGCCCGGCCATGGCTGAGCTGGCCGCGATCGTGCTCGCCGCGGGCGAAGGCAGCCGCCTCCGTCCACTGACGACGCTGCGGCCGAAGGCGCTCTGCCCGGTCGGCAACATCCCCATGCTGGACCGCGCGCTCGCGCTGCTGGACGAGATCGGCCTCGCCGGGCCCGATCGGGTCGCGGTCAACGCCTGCTGGCTGGGCGATCAGGTCGCCGAGCACGTCGGTGACCGCGCGCACGTCAGCGTCGAGAAGGACCTGCTCGGCAGCGCCGGGAGCGTCGGCCACCTGCGGGACTGGGTCGACGGCCGGCCCGTCCTGGTGATGAACGCCGACGCGTACTTCTCCGCCGACGTCACGATCGCCGCGCTCGTCGAGGACTGGGACGGCGAGCGCCTGCGCATGCTCGGCCAGCGCCACGTCGGCGGCGAGGGCGAGTTCGGCGCCTACGACTTCGCGGGCATGTCGCTGCTCCCGGCCGCGACGGCGGCGTCCCTGCCCGCCGACCATGGTGATCTGGTACGCCTGGCGTGGCGGCCGGCCGAGGCAGCCGGGACGCTGGACGTGATCCGGCTGCACGGCCTCTACCTGGACTGCGGTACTCCCCGCAGTTACCTGCACGCGAATCTGCTCGAAGTCGAGGAGAGCCTGATCGCCCCGGACGCGGTCGTCACCGGTGAGGTCCGGCGCAGCGTCGTCGGCGCGGGCGCGATCGTCCACGGTGACGTCCACGACTGCGTCGTCTGGCCGGGCTCGCAGGTCACCGCGGGCGAACAGTTGAGCCGGGCAGTACGCGCGCAGGATCTCACCGTGCGAGTAGAGTCACGCTCGTGATCACCGCGATTGTTCTCATCGACTGTGCCACCGACTCGATCCCCGAGGTCGCCACGGCGCTGGCCGATCTGCCCGGGGTGAGCGAGGTCTACTCGGTGGCGGGCAGCGTCGATCTCATCGCCGTGGTGCGGGTGAAGGAGTTCGACCAGATCGCCGAGGTCATCGCCGGCAGCATCTCGAAGACTCCCGGTGTGCTCAACACCGACACCCACATCGCGTTCCGGGCGTTCTCGCGGCATGACCTCGAGGAGACCTTCTCGATCGGCTTCCCCGCCTGAGGCTGCCCGGCGACGCCGAGCGGTCCCACCGGGCTACCCGTCGGTAACATCTGACGGCTAGGCTGGTCGCCATGCAGTTGTTCCTCGACCGCGACGGCGACCGCCTCTCGGTCAGCGTCTCCCCGGCGGCGGATCCTGACGCGCCCTTCTTCGTCGTCTTCCCGGCGATGGGCGTGCCCGCCCGCTACTACGGCCAGCTCGTCGCACGCCTGACCGCCGACGGCTGCGGAGTGGCCGTCGCCGACCTGCGCGGCACCGGCGACAGCCGGCCGAGAGCCACCCGAGCCTCCCGGTACGCGATGACCGACCTCGCCGACGACGTGGGAGCCGTGCTGGCCGCGACCGCCGAGCTGCGGGCCGGACGGCGTACTTTCCTGTTCGCACACTCCCTCGGCGGGCATGCCAGCGTCATCCACCTCACCCGGAACGCCCCGGAGCACCCGGTCGACGGCCTGATCCTGATCGCGTCCGGGTTGCCGCTGTGGCGCCTGTTCGGGGCGCGGTCGCTGGGCGTACTGGGATTCGCCAACGGCATTCGCGCAATCAGTGCTCTGCTCGGCCACTGGCCCGGCTGGGGCTTCGGCGGCCGCCAGTCCCGGGGCGTCATCCAGGACTGGGCGCACACCGCCCGGCGCGGCGAGTTCGCGCCCCGCCTCGGCGTGGCCGACCGGCTCGGCGACATCACCGTGCCGGTCCTCGCGATCAGCGTCGACACCGACCAGTACACCCCGCCGCCGACGATCGAACTGCTCGTGGGCAAGCTCACGGGGACCACGGTGACTCGCGTACACGTGAGCGAGGCCGAGGCCGGGGCTCCGCTCGACCACTTCCGCTGGGCCAAGGCGCCGGGCGCGATCGTCGACCGGGTCACCGCCTGGCTGCCCACCGCCGTCCTGGCCGCCGACCAGCCCTGATCCGCTGCAGACTACGGATAGCAAGAGGCCCCCGCCGGATTCGGCGGGGGCCTCTTCGCGTACTGCGATCAGACGCTGGTCTTCTCGCGGTCCTTCTCCGGAGCCGGCGGCAGCTGCGGCTTGACCGGCACCTCGATCGGCCGGAAGAAGCCCCGGATCGCCGGGCCGAGCGCCCCGAGCCGGTTCATCTTCTTCGGCACGGTCCAGCCGATGTACGGCAGCTCCTCCGGGTGACCGTGGTCGTCCAGCGGCGCGAGCGGCTGGTGGACCTCGACGAAGGCGCCGTTCGGCAGGCGCTTGATGATGCCCGTCTCGACACCGTGCGCCAGCACCTCCCGGTCGTGCTGCTGGAGACCGAGCGCGATGCGGTGGGTGATGTAGTACGCCAGCGGCGGGATCACCAGCAGACCGATCCGGCCGGCCCAGGTCATCGCGTTCAGGCTGATGTGGAACTTGTCCGCGATGATGTCGTTGCCGCCGGAGATCAGCAGCACGACGTAGAACGAGATCGCCATCATGCCCAGCGCCGTACGCTGCGGTGCGTCCCGCGGCCGCTGCGCCAGGTTGTGGATCGACTTGTCCTTGTTCTTCCGGGCCTCCAGGAACGGCCACAGCATCGGCAGCACGGTCAGGATGCCGGGCAGCACGACGGTGGGCCAGAAGATGCCGGGGATCATGTACTGGTGACCGGCGATCGAGAAGGTCAGCTCCCAAGCGGGCATCAACCGGGTTGAGCCGTCGAGGAACATGACGTACCAGTCCGGCTGGCTGCCGGCGGAGACCACCGCCGCGCGGTAAGGGCCGAAGAGCCAGATCGGGTTGATCTGGAACAGGCCGCCCATCGCCGCGATGACCGCGAAGACGAGCATGAAGAACCCGCCCTGCTTCATCACGTAGCGCGGGAAGAACCGCTCGCCGACGACGTTGTTGTTCGTCCGGCCCGGACCGGGCCACTGCGTGTGCTTCTGGATGAAGACCAGCGTGACGTGGACCGTGATCAGGGCCAGCAGCACCAGCGGGATCAGGAACACGTGCACGATGTACAGGCGGTCCAGGATCACGTGCCCGGGGAACTCCCCGCCGAACAGCGAGCTGGTCACCCAGGTGCCGATGACCGGGATGGACAGCATGATGCCCGTGGCGATCCGCAGACCGGTGCCCGACAGCGCGTCGTCCGGAAGCGAGTAACCGGCGAAGCCCTCCAGGAAGGCGAGCCAGAACAGCAGCAGGCCGATGATCCAGTTCGTCTCACGCGGCTTGCGGTACGCGCCGGTGAAGAAGATCCGGAACATGTGGACGATGATCGCCGCCACGAACAGCAGCGCCGCCCAGTGGTGCATCTGCCGGATGATCAGACCACCGCGGACGTCGAAGGACAGGTCCAGCGACGAGGCGTACGCGTGGGACATCTCCTGGCCGCGCAGCGGCACGTAGGAGCCGTCGTAGGTCACCTCGGTCATCGACGGGTCGAAGAACAGCGCCATGAAGGTGCCGGTCAGCAACAGGACGATGAACGAGAACAGCGCGATCTCGCCCAGCAGGAACGACCAGTGGTCGGGGAAGACCTTGTTGAGGATCCCCCGGATCGGACCGGCGACCTTGAACCGCTCGTCGACGGCGTTGGCCGTCGCGCCCGGCAGGGCCTTGAGGTCTACTTTGCGTCGCTTCATTTGGATGGCCTCTCCCAGTACGCGGGCCCGACGGAGACGTCGAAGTCGCGCCGCGCGAATAGGTATCCCTCATCGTCGACGCCGATGGCGAGCATCGGCAACCGGCGAGCGGCCGGGCCGAAGATCGGCCGGGCGTTGTCGGTGATCAGGAACTGCGACTGGTGGCACGGGCAGAGCAGCCGGTTGGTCTGCTGCTCATAGAGGCTGGCCGGGCAGCCGGCGTGCGTGCAGATCTTCGAGTACGCCACGAAGTTGTTCCACATCGACCCGCCGTCCTCAGCGTTCACCGGGTACTTGTAGAGGTTGTCACGCAGCGTCTGCGCGTCTTCGTCACGCAGGTGGATGAGCAGCACCGGGGAGTCGGCGAACTCGTTGGTGACGCCGATCCCGCCCGGCAGCCCCGGGAAGACCGTGATCTGGCCACCGGTGCTGATGTCCTCCGGGCGTACGTAGGTGTTGTCCTCGAGGACCATGCGCACCGGTTTGCCGTCGTTGAAGACCTGGGCGTTCCAGCCGGTGGTCATGTACGGGTCGGTGTCGTCCGGGCCCTTGTGCGGGTCCTTCAGCAGCATGCCGACCGGCACCGCCACCGCGGCCGCGCCGAGTCCGAGACCGCCCAGGCCGAGCGCGCCCTTGATGAGCGGCCGGCGCTGGATGTTGAACTCGCTGCCGATGAAGCCGAGCGTGCCCGCGGCCAGCGCCCGGTCCTCGGGGGACGACGGGTCGTTGTGCCGCTGCTGGATCGCGATCTCGTGCGGCAGGAGCTTCTTGCCGTAGACGAGGATCGCCATGCCGATGGCGAACAGCGACAGGCCCAGGGTGAAGCCCAGCAGCGGGGTGAACCAGTCCTGCGCGGTCGTGCCGAAGTGGTACTCCTTCGGCTGGCCCAGCGGCGACACGTAGATCACGACGAAGGCGATCGCGGCCACGCCGCACAGCAGGAGCAGGAGGGCGACCAGGCGCTCCACCCGCTTCTCGGCCTTGGTCCCCGGCACCGGGAACTGCGGCTCGTAGTGCACGATCTCGATCTCGTCCCGCCGCAGGCCCTCGTCGAGGACCTCCCGGTAGGTGAGGTTGGGGTCCGTCGGGTCGACGGCCTTCGCGCCGCCCGGGACCTCCGTGGTCTCGTGGTTGCTCATGACTTCCCCGCAATCCAGAGGGTGGCGAAGACCAGCGCGACGATGCCCACCAGGAAGATGGCGAGGCCCTCGGTCACCGGGCCGAACCGGCCGAGGCCCCAGCCGCCCGGGTCCTGGTCGCTCTTGACGCCCTGCACGTACGCGATGATGTCCAGCTTCTCCTGCGGGCTGAGCTGGCTGTCACCGAAGACCGGCATGTTCTGCGGTCCGGTCAGCATCGCCGCGTACATCTGGCGATCGGTCGCCTCTTCCAGGCTGGGGGCGTACTTGCCGGAGGACAGCGCGCCACCGCCGGCCGAGAAGGCGTGGCAGGAGGCGCAGTTGACCCGGAACAGCGCGCCGCCGTTGGCGACGTCGCCCTGGCCGGCGTCGATGGTCGCGGGCAGCTGCGGTCCGCCGCCGAGCTCCTGGATGTACTGACCGAGCGAGTCGGCGTTCTGCTGCAGCTCCTCGCCCGACCAGAACGGCCGCTTGCGCGGGATCTGGGCCTCCTGGCGAGCCGCCGGCATCCGGCCGCTGGTCACCTGGAAATCGACCGACGCCGACCCGACGCCGATCAGGCTCGGACCCTTGCCGTCCACGCCCTGCGCGTTGCGGCCGTGGCAGGTGATGCAGTTCTGGTCGAACAGCGCCTTGCCGTCCTCGGCCGAGCGCGACAGCGTCGCGGCGTCGGCGTCGGCGGCCTGCGTGGCCGGCGCGACGGCGACGTACAGACCGCCCGCGAGGACCAGCGCCGCGAGCATGCGGATGGTGGCACCCGTACGCCGCGCGGCCTTGCCTCGCCGGCGCGGCGCCGCCAACCGCCGCATTCGGGCGGTGAGTCCGCCGCCCTTGCCGGTTTCAGTTGTCATGGCCATACCTTTGTCGTCTGCATCCGAGGCGCGCCGGGTCATGACAGGCCGCCCAGGCGCTCCAGCAGATAGATCATGAAGAAGAGGGCGATCCACACGACGTCGACGAAGTGCCAGTAGTACGACACGACGATGGCCGAGGTCGCCTGCGCCGGAGTGAACCGGCCCAGGGTGGTGCGGATCATGTAGATGACGAAGGCGAGCAGACCGCCGATGACGTGCAGCCCGTGGAACCCCGTCGTGAGGTAGAACATCGAGCCGTAGCCGTCGCCGTTGATCTTGATGCCCTCCGCCACCAGGTTGCGATACTCGTTCGCCTGCCCGAGCACGAACACCAGGCCCATCACGAAGGTCAGCGTGAACCAGCGACGCAGGGCGTACACGTCGCCGCGCTCGGCGGCGAAGACGCCCATCTGGCAGGTGACCGAGGAGAGCACCAGGATGATCGTGAAGGTGAGCGCGTAAGGCAGGTTCAGCACCGGGAAGTGGTGTTCCCACATGCTGAAGTCCGCCGCGCGGATGGAGAAGTACATCGCGAACAGCGCCGCGAAGAACATCAGTTCACTCGAGAGCCAGACGATGGTCCCTACGCTGACCATGTTGGGTCTGGTCAACGAGTGGATCCCGCTCTTGGCGATAGCTGGGGCCGCAGTCACGCGGTCATTATTATCCTCGACCAGCATCGAACGGCGTCGGGGTGCCTGTTAAGGCGGCGTGTCGTGATCCGCGCACTCGCCACGGACCGCCCCGACGTGCCGCTCACCTGCGGCGGGACTAGCCTCAAGGGGTGTTCCCCAGCCTGATCGACGCCGTCACGGGCGAACTCCCCCCGTTCACGGCGGCCACGATCCTCAGCCAGACCAGAGTAGACGGATGGCTCGCCGCGATGCTGCTCCTCACGGGCGGCTGCTACCTCTACGGCGTCCATCGGCTGAAGGCGCGCGGCGACAAGTGGCCGGTGAACCGCACGATCATGTTCGTCGGGTTCGGTCTCGGCTCGATCGCGCTGGTCACCCTGACCGGCATCGGGGCGTACGACACCACCCTGGTCAGCGTGCACATGGTGCAGCACATGGTGCTCGGCATGGTCGCGCCGATCTTCCTCGCTCTCGGCGCCCCGGTCACCCTCGCGCTGCGGACGTTACCCAAGAAGCCGCGTGCGCTGGTGCTGGGCGCGGTGCACAGCAAGGTGGCGCGCGTCCTGGCGTTTCCCCTGGTCGCGTACGCGATCTTCGTGGCGAACCCGTTCGTCTTGTACTTCAGCGACCTCTACCGGCAGACGCTGGAACACCCGTGGCTGCACGAGTTCATGCACGCCCACTTCATCGCCACCGGGTGCTTGTTCTTCTGGCCGCTGCTGGGCCTGGACCCGCTGCCCGGGCGCTGGCCGTATCCGGGGCGGGCGCTGCTGATGGTGCTGAGTGTGCCGTTTCACACCGTCCTCGGGCTGACCATCATGCAGCAGAAGAACCTCCTCGGCGGCGACTACTACCCGTCCCTAGGCCTGACCTGGGCAAACCCCGCTTCGGACCAGGTGACCGCGGGCGGCATCCTCTGGGCCGGCGGCGAGCTGGTCAGCGTGACGATGCTCGCAGTCCTGGTGGTGCAGTGGATCCGGGCCTCGGAACGCGAAGCCGCCCGGGTCGATCGCCAGTTGGACCGGGAGGAGGCCGCGGCCGCCCGCCATGCGGCCGAACAAGCCACCGCGCAGGCCACCGGGCAGGCCGTCGAGCAACCCAGCGGGCCGGCGACCGCTCAGCCGGCCGACATGACCAGTCTCACACCGCATCAGGCGCCCGAGTACGATCAGCGGGCAGCAACCAGCTAGCGGCGCAGCACGGCTGCGCGCGTACCTCACAGCGCGGGAGCCCTCGACATGACCGAAGCACCGACCCAACGGCACACCGTCCTGCTCTACAGCGACGATCCGGCGGTCCGCGAGAGCATGCGCCAGGCCATCGGCGTACGCCCCGCTGCCGACCTGAGCATCGAGTTCGTCGACGCGTCCACGTACGCCGAGTGCGTCAAGCTGATCGACGACTACGAGATCGACCTGCTGGTGCTGGACGGGGAGGCGTCTCCCGGCGGCGGACTGGGCATCGCCCGGCAGCTGCACGACGAGGTCGCCGACACCCCACCGACGGTGCTCGTCATCGCCCGCGCCGCCGACCGCTGGCTCGCCGCGTACGCCAAGGTGACCGCGACCCTGACCCACCCGCTCGACCCGGTGACCACCGGGCGTACCGTCGCCGACCTGCTTCGCCAGAAGGCTTCGGCGTCGGCCTGATCCCGTCACGACCCGCCGGCGCAGCCGGGTCGGCCCCTTGCCTCGTCTGGAGGACCCGCCATGGGCGAACGCACCTGGCCCAGTCTGTTGTCCGCGTTGACTCGCGCCCAAGAGATCTCCACCGACGACGCGGCCTGGGCCATGGAGGAGATCATGGCCGGGTCGGCCACCTCGGCCCAGATCGCGGGCTTCGCGCTGCTGCTGCGGGCCAAGCGGGAGACGCCGGCTGAGCTGGCCGGGCTCGCCGCGACGATGCTGAGCATCGCGCCCGCCGTCCCGTTGTCGGCGGCGCAGCGCGCCGAGGCGGTCGACATCGTCGGCACCGGCGGCGACGGCGCGCACACGGTCAACATCTCCACCATGTCGGCGCTCGTCGTGGCGGGCGCCGGGGTGCCCGTCGTCAAACACGGCAACCGGGCGGCGTCCTCCCTGTGCGGTGGGGCGGACCTGCTGGAGCACTTCGGCATCCCACTGGACCTCGGCCCGGCCGACGTGCTGCGGTGCGTCGAGGAGGCGGGCATCGGCTTCTGCTTCGCCGGCCGGTTCCACCCGGGTCTGCGGCACGCCGGTCCGACCCGGCGGGAGCTGGGCGTACCGACCGCGTTCAACCTGCTCGGCCCGCTGACCAACCCGGCCCGGCCGCGCGCCGGGGCCGTCGGCGTGGCGGACAGCCGCCTGGCGCTGACCGTCGCGGGCGTCTTCCGCGATCGCGGTGATTCCGTGCTGGTGGTGCACGGCGAGGACGGCCTCGACGAGTTCACCACGGCGGCCCCGACCACCGTCCACGTCGTACGCGGTGGCGCGATCCACACGACGACGGTGGACGCGGTGGACCTCGGCCTGGCGCGCAGCGCTCCCGGCGACCTGCGCGGCGGCGACGCGCCGTTCAACGCGGCCGTGGCCCGGCGCCTCCTGGCCGGCGAGACCGGCCCCGTACGCGACGCCGTCCTGGTCAACTCGGCGGCGGCGCTGGTGGCCGTGGCCGGAGTGGACGCTCCCCCGTTCGCCGACCCCGACACCGACCTGCGGGTGGCGTTGCGGGCGGGCATCGAGCGGGCCGCCGCGGCCATCGACTCCGGTGCGGCGGCGAAGGTCCTGAACACCTGGGTCGAGGTGGCCAACACCCGCTGAGGCAGCCCCGCAGCACAACCAAGAAGCACAAGTTCGTGACCTCGACCGTACGCGACGAGCTGGCCCTCGGCGGCACGCCGCCCGCGCGGGTCGACGAGCTGCTGGAACGGCTGCACCGGGCCAGTTCGGCCAGGTGC